>NZ_WEII01000242.1:0-2100 GCF_009183805.1 Bacillus sp. B2-WWTP-C-10-Post-4
GATATGATATTTGGCTTCCATGTTTCTTGTTTTCCTGAAGGATATTCTATAAGTATTACCGGATTTTTTAACTGTATTGTTTTCCAAGAGACAAAATATAGTTGTACTTCTGTATCTTTTTTTAATAATTCTTCGGAGAAATAACCGAATTCGCCTACATTACCGAAAACAGTATAGTTTTGATTTTTTAATTTAATATCTAAATAACTAGGTTGATATGTTACCGCATGATAAGTTCCATATGAAAGTGAGAGTATGGCAGCGATTAAAATACCGATTGAAAATGTCCTAAAGCTATTACCTTTAAAGCTAGTCATCATGAATGAGTTTGGTGTGAATTTTTTTGCGAATAAAAAAATAAGTAATATGAGTAAGAGGGATAAGCCGATGAATATATACATAGGAAATCTTCCCCTCCACAATAAAATAATACATTAACTATATTTTACCATAAATGTATGGGGTAGGTTGGTTGTTTAGAAGGAGAAAATGAAGAAACAATTTCTTTACAGTTCTTGATAATTTAAAATTCGATTTATGAAAATTATAGCGTCATGTTTGAGGTGCAATCAGAAGGTATCTAATTCGTGTATATAGAATTAAGAGAGAATGTGCCATTAGAAATGTTTGATTTATGGAACAATAAGGACTTTACTAATTATACATATTTTTTCTGATATAATGAATGAGTAGAGAGAAAGGAGTGATCCTATGGCATTTCCTATACTAGAAACAGAACGCTTACGTTTAGTTGAAATAGAACAATCTTATTGTCAAAAAATATATGAAATCTTTTCATTGGATGAAGTGACGTGTTACTACGGTATGAATTCTTTTACGGAGTTTGGACAAGCTTCACGTATGATCGAATCTTTTTCAAAAAATTACTTTGAGAAAAAGGCAATACGATGGGGAATTGTGTTAAAAGAAACGAACGTTTTAATAGGAACAATTGGACTAAACAATTTACAATTATGGAGTAAACGATCTGAGATTGGATATGATCTGCATCCTCGCTATTGGGGAAATGGTTATGCTTCAGAAGCAGCTGGAGAAATTATTAATTATGGATTTAAAGATTTAGGTTTGTTTAGAATTGGAGCTATTACATATCCTGAAAATGTTACTTCTTGTAGAATGTTATCTAAAATTGGCTTCCAAAAGGAAGGGCTATTGCGCGGATATATTCATCAAGGAAATAAGCAACACGATGCATTATTGTATTCTATAGTGCGAACTGATGTTGAGGACATAAATTTATAATAAAAAAAACCTCTTAATTAAAAGAGGTTTTTTTTATTATAAATTAACCTAATTTAGGTAATAAACGTTCTCCGCTTTTCATGCTACTTTTACATAAAGGGCATTTAGGCTCTTCTTCAAATGAAAAGTTCTTTCTCATCCATCCTAAACAATCCTCTGATTCACATTCCCAAACAGGGGTTTGTTCTGGTGGTACTTCTGCTACATCGTTCTTTCGATTGCGATACATGTAACCACTCCTTTTATGTAAAAAATTTTAGTTATATATTAAAAAGGTTGTTAACCTTGCTGGTAACAACCTTTTTATTGTTTGAATTATAGCTTTACAACGTTTTTAGCTTGAGGTCCGCGGTTACCTTCTTCAACTTCAAAGCTAACTTCTTGACCTTCGTCAAGAGACTTGAAGCCGTCGCCAGTGATAGCTGAGAAGTGAACGAATACATCGTTACCGTCTGCAACTTCGATGAAACCGAAACCTTTTTCGCTGTTAAACCATTTTACTTTACCTGTTAATGTCATGGTAATGCCTCCTAAAAGTAGAAAAATTACAATATGATCGGCCTTATTTGAATGAAAATAAAATTTCACATATTATCAAAAACCCATAAGGAGTACAAACTGTCCCCGATTGATACTTGATAATATGCAAAGAAAATATAGTGTTAAATTGACCTTAATTACTATCTTACAACAAATGGTGGGAAATAGCAAGTGCTGGTAATACCACTGAGTAATCTGGGTGATAATAGTAAAGGCACAAAGGCACCTCTTTTATTTATATATTATTCCTAATTGGGATTTATGCAAAATCATGTAAGAAAAACTTAGAGTAAATAT
>NZ_WEII01000243.1:0-2099 GCF_009183805.1 Bacillus sp. B2-WWTP-C-10-Post-4
GTATTGTTCTTTCCCCTTATTGATTTTTCCATATAAAGGGGAAAAAACCCTTTTATTAAATACGATAAATTGTTAATGAGAACACAAAGTTCATTTCGAATTTATCCCGCTATTTGTGGGCAGTAAGACCCCCATCTCAAAATTCAGCGAAAGCAAAGAAGTTAAGTGGGGACCCTGCTGCCCGTAAAAGCCCGCTTGGTGAGGGCTGATAATCAGTGGGGGGGGATGCCCCCTGATTAAAGTTTCACTTTATTGATTCAGTAAAATACAACTTAGATTGTGATGGGAATAAAGTAAACACACACAAGACGATAGTAATAAATAACATGATGAATGAACCTACAATAACTACAAGTTGTATAGAAATGAACTGAGTCGCAACACCAGATAATATTGTAATAAAGATTGTTACTAACGCAATAACAAGTCCATATATACTCCCGATCCGTCCCATTATATGAACGGGAACGTTATTTTGGTAAAATGTATAAAATCCTGTATTTGCATATGCCATAGAGAAAGATAAAATAAAGAATCCAATAGCAGCTATTAAAAATACATTTGAAAAAGCATAAATTAAATAACCAATTGCGATGAATAATGACCCTATTCCAATTAGAAATGAAGGTGCTAATTTCTTTGATAAAATTGTATTTGTTATGGCACCTAAAATAATTCCTGCACCAGCTATACTAACTAGAAAACCGTATTCGCTATCTGTTAGTAGTAATACCTCTTTCGCAAACGATAGTTCAAGTGAATCAGTAGCAGTTGCTAATACGAACATACTTTGAAATAAGAAATACACACATACGACATACACATGTTTTCTACTAAAATTTATAACAGTGTTCCAATCTTTTTTTAATACTGTAAGAGATAATGTATTACTAGTTGTATCCAAATCTTCTTTCTTATCAGGATTAGGTAAAAGTAATGTAATGAATCCTGATAAGATAAATGCTATAGCATTTATATATATAGCAATCTCTGGTGTACTCGCAATTAATAAAACCCCTGCTATCGCTGGACCAATTAAAAATGCACCAGATCCTATTAAACTACGTAATGAGTTGAAACGTTGTCTTTGTTCTACTGGAATTAATTTCGTCATATACGTCATAGCAGTTGGCTCATAAATTGCACTGGCCATACTTATAAAGAATACAAATACATAAACAATCCAAAGTGACGGAAGTAAAGGTAAAATAGCGATAAATAACGCCCGATATATATCGAGGTGAATCATTAATTTCCGTTTATTTAAACGATCAATCATACTCCCAGACCAAGCGTTTGTAAATAAAGTGGCTAATGGTTTTATTACATATAAAGTAGCAACAGCTAAGGCTGAGCCACCCATATTATAGACAAGTACATTCAGTGCTATTAAGTAAATCCATGCCCCTAAATTCGCAATACCAACTCCGGACAATAGTAATAAAGGATATTTCCAATCTTTAAGTAAGTTTTTCATTTTTTGGCCCCCGCTTTACAAATTGTTTTACAACAATAAAAAAATCCCACCCCCAAGACTTTTAATCTTAGGGACGAGATTTATCATCGCGGTGCCACCCTAGTTTGTTAATATGTCACCATACTAACCTTATCAGGTACTGCATTCTCATTCATGCTTATACCATAGCTCTATAACGGGAGCTCCCGTCACACCATCCCCTAATAATAGGTTCCGATGCGCTGCTCAGAGGCTTGGTTCAATAAAGAATTTTTACTCCTTTTCAGCTAAATGGAGCTCTCTGTGAAAAATTCATTTTATTTACTCTTCTCTTCACTGCATTTGATTTTTTCCATATTATCACAATTGTTTTTAACTGTAAATAAAAAACAATCAGATATTTATATTTCCGTCATTTTTGCTTTACGACCAATTCGACATACGAAACGCATTAGCTTTTTATGAAGATAAGGAAATAAAGTAAAGAATACGTCCATCGTTTTTTTTAATGGCATTGGACAAATTACTAATTTATTTTTATGAATAGCTTTCAGTGCAATTTCAGCAAACTTGTCAGCTGAAATTGGCTTATTTGTTTTTAGTTGTTTTATAATTTGATTCTTATTCATATTAATTGCAATTG
>NZ_WEII01000244.1:0-2060 GCF_009183805.1 Bacillus sp. B2-WWTP-C-10-Post-4
GCATATAATAGAAGTACCTATTAACTTTAAGTAACCTTAACTTTCGTTAATAGGGTATCTCAAAATCCCCAAAAGAGCACTTGCGGAAACAAGTGCTCTTTTATTTTTTTGTTTCATAAATATTTATACTTGCAAATTTCGTGCAATAAAAATAAATCTGAGAGAAATAACCATATCTTTATTATACGATTATTTCTGAACTACAAACGTTATAGCATTTGTTTTTAATTGAATGTGTCTTTCATTACGAACCATATTATAAGCTAATTCTTTTATTTCAACTTTTACTTCTTTCCATCCTTTATAAATACTTTTTAATAGATGTATCATTTCATCAGTTGGGAGATTAATTTCAATTAAAGCTTCTAATTCTTCATTCGTTTTTAAAACAATTTCTTGTATGTTAGAGTTAATAATTAAACAATTAATACCGCCGTTTTTTGTCCCTTGTTTCATAGAATGGAGCACTTTTTTTAAATCTTCTTTTGATTTAACATGCTCTAAACTTGATACTGCAACGATATAATCATAAGCGTTAGAGTCAATATGATAGTTTTCAATTTCTGCTTGTTCTGTTTTTATAGCCTCGAATACATCATGTTCTTTACTATAAATTTTTAGCTTTGTTAAAGCGGAATCAAGTAAATCAACACATGTAACAGTGCCATTATAATTTTTTATTATTTGTGCAATTGGAATGCTATTTCTACCGATGCCAGAGCCAAGATCAAGTACTTGCAAGTTGTTTTGTCCTTCAAAGTGATCCATCAAGTCCATAACTGTTTTAACCGGTTTGTACAGCCAAGAGCCAATTTCAAATAGTTTATATTGTTCATAGCAAAGGTCGTGATATTTCTTTTCTTCTTGTCTTATGTATTCGATACGGTTCATATTGTTTCAGCCCCAATATTTTTATTGCAAAATGAATAGGTGGGACAGCCTTTAACATTTGTTTGAATTCGAAAAATACCACCAGCATGTGGATACTCTTTTAATTCGTCATCAGTCATTCTTGTTCTGGCTGTTGTGATATATAAATCTGTTAAATTAGGTCCTCCAAATGTACATGATGTTACATATAAAGCTGGAATTGGAATGCTTAATATTTTTTCTCCAGTAGAGGGATTCCATCTAGTTATTTTTGAACCTCCCCAATGTGCAATCCATAAACAGCCGTCTTCGTCAATTGTCATACCATCAGGTAGACCATCATTTTCAGAGAAAATGATTACATCAATTGGATTATGAATGTCTCCAGTACGTATATTATATTGATAGCGAACCACTTTTTTAGTAGGTGTATCTATAAAGTAAAAGTATGTATGATCAGGTGACCAAGCAATTCCATTTGATGTATTTACATGTGAAACTTTTTTCTCTACACTTAAATTATGATGTAAACAATACAAGGAACCTGCAGCATTCATACCGTATGTATCTGTAGAACCTGCCCAGAAACGACCAGCTGGATCACATTTTCCATCATTGAAACGATTTTCTATTAAATGTGGTTCAGGGTCAAAAATATGTGTCAGTTTTTCGGTATTTATATTAATAGAATAAAAGCCTTTTTCCATAGCTAAGAGTAGTACATCCTCTAAATATGGAACAACACAGCCGATTTGTTGATTGAGTGCAATTACTCGGTTCGTATTAGCGGTAGGATTGTATATGCATAATTTTCTCTCCATAATATCAACCCAATATAAAAGTTGCTTTTTTTCATTCCAACATGGTCCTTCAGCTAAACTTGCTTTAGCATCTAAAACTAATTCTATATTACTGAACAAGATGTTCACCTCGCGTTATAAGATATTAATATAATTCGATAAGAATAGAGGTAAACCTTTTAGTCAAAGGATATTAAAATTTATGCTGTAGAAAAATGACCTTCTCACAAGTGATTAAAAAAGTGTATAAACAAGGAGAGGAAAATGCATATGATGTTTTATGAGATTGTTTGCTTTTCTTGTAAGAATATATTTCGTGTTTACGAAGGCAGTGAAAAATATAAGCGATTTAAAGAAAAACCAAAAGGGGTATATTGTTGTGATGAGTGT
>NZ_WEII01000245.1:0-2048 GCF_009183805.1 Bacillus sp. B2-WWTP-C-10-Post-4
ATATATAAGTTGTTAATATTAAAATTTAAAATTTTACTATTTTTCATATGCAATATTACATGCGAAAAGCCATAATTTTTTTGTTATACTATGCATGTGGATTTTTCATCCAAAATCCACCCAAACGCATATTTATGTATATGCCACCCTAATTGATGAAAGTGAGAAGAGTGTTTATCATTTTTCTCACTTTTTTATTTAGGCTCTATTAATATTGATTATTGATAAAAAGTATAAAATAAGGGAAGACACCTTAGAGTTGGTGCTTCCCTTATTTGTTGATTATTCAAATCTAAAATAGGTATTTTCTAAACCTATTCTTTGCTTTAATGTTCTGCCCAAAGCATAATTATTTGGTAATTCTTTTTCAATGACACAAATAATATAACCTGCTTTTCCTGTTGTTAAATTAGTTAGTTGTAAGTAGTTAGTGTTGTCGTAGATATAAGAAATAATATATTCATAGAAATTATTTTCTTTATCTTCTCTATTCATACCAACATTGTACAACCTAACTCTTGCTCCTATCCAAATTTCCTCATCAACATTACTTAAAGGCATCCATTTCGAGTTATCCAATATTTCACCCTTTTCTTAATTCATTCGTTTATACGCGAATGTTGCTAGACACAAACTATCATAAGCATCCGTCATTTCATTGATTAGACGACCACCGACAGAGAAAAAAGACTCAACATAGCTTTTTACCCATTGAAACACTTGCTCTTTTAGTTATTTTTGCATTTTGAATCTACGAAAATGAATTCCCTTATAAAAACTCTAACAGAGAATCTTCCTTCCAAATTTCACCTAGGGAATTATTTGTTTTCCAAAAAACCTACCAACATCTTTATCAACTCATTTTAGAATATTTAAACAATAATGCCATATACATTACCTGCATAAATTATTCATTTTCTTTTATATAAGACCTACCTTTTTACTTTTAATAGATTATTAGACATTGGATTATTATACATAAATCCCAAAAACATGCGGTATTTTGTAGAATTTTGTCTATCAATATGTATGTACACCCTTTTGTAGTGGATATAGACTGTGAGGTGTAAGGAGATACCTTACAAAATAATAAAAAGGAGATTATAGAATGAGTAGATTAACAAAATTCTCAAAGTTAGTATTTGCAACTTTAATCGCGGGAAGTAGTCTAAGCACCTTTGTTTCGTCACACAGTGTACAAGCTGACACCTTAGATCCTAATTACCAAGACAATGTAAAATTCATACCACCTTCTAGTGCTAGGCCAAAATTGGAACAAAAAAACACTATTGTTCCAGAAGCAAAAGTTGTTAAAAACCATTATGTAAAGTACTCTAAAGCACATTTCCAAACTAAAGAAAGTATACCAAAAAAGATTTATTATTCTTCAGAAGGCTTTAAGGGCTATATACAGGCAAGTACCGTTTGGGATATGGGAGATCATTTCGCAACACTATATTCCGGAACCGTTATTCGATGTTAGACTTTTAATCCATTCTCCCCTAATGCTTAAAATGATTAATAACTCACTGCCAATACTGTAATATCTATTGTTCATAAAATAAACCACAAAATCTTTCGATTTCATGGTTTATCAAATATAAAGATAATGCTAAACGAATACTCTAACATTACCTTCCCCAAAGTTAATTATAGAGTATTTTCAAAAAAAAGACACTCTTGTAGTGTCTTTTTTATAGTATTTTAAAAAGAATTCCACCTACTAACACCTTTTTGTTGCGCCTATTCGTTTATTTCAATATGATACTTTTCCATCTCGTATATGCAATAGACAATGATAGCTAAACTCCAACTGACACTATAATAATTATGTGTGTAGAAGTCATAGCCCGCTTTAATACCTTTCTCTATTACAACTAATGTAAATCCTAAAGCCACCCATCTGTTAATTTTCATCTTTATAAACGTTAAAGAGATAATTATTAAAAATAAAATATTTGTAAGATGATTTATCATTAGCTCATATTTTTGAATGTATACTGCCATCATACAAGCAACGATATTAGTCGCAATGCCAAAGGCAATCA
>NZ_WEII01000246.1:0-1926 GCF_009183805.1 Bacillus sp. B2-WWTP-C-10-Post-4
CGTAATAGCCCTTTCTTCATAATCGTATGCTTACATTCGTATAATTTATTGAATAATTTTATAGGGTTACTTATGAATATCCTTGGTTACAGTGAAGGAACTAGAATATTAATAATTCTTTTTGTTCATTAACATTAAAGTGAATTTTAATTTTTATACTAAGAACCTTGCTACCAAAAAGGTTTGACACTTATAATATAATAAAATAATATTAATTGTACATTCTTTTATTATATTATTAATAATTTAATAATAAGATTTAAGTATTTGAGCAATAAATAAATTGGATTTGTGCCAAATTATCTTGATGCAAGGTAAATGATATATTTTTAATACTCTTTAATCTGAATGCTATTTTTCTTTTGAGCAACAGATACATAATGATAACCCAAATTATTTGGATTTCAGAAAAGAGATAGTGTAAGTTTACACCACCTCTTAATTTTTAATAGGAATATATTTCTAAACTTTATTACTAACAATCGCTTTTGTAATTACAATCCTCAACAGGTTTAATTGCATGGCCTGAGTCATCTGTACACCATGACTGTGACTGGAACGCTAAAAAGACAGCTTCCCATTTATCAGTGTCTTTATAATGGAAAAGTACTCCACCATCTTGCCAAATGCCGTCATCTTTTTTAAAACTTCCTACATTTCCTTGGTTCATGTGGACATCATGAATTCCAGGAGGGATTTCTTCACCATATGCATAAATATCAACTTTTGGATTATTTTCAGATGTTTTCATGTAATTTAAAAATTTATCTTGCAAATCGTTATCCTCACCAGGTGCAGTTACTGGAAGTGGGACTAATTTACAACGGTCAAGTAAATTACCTCGAATATAATCAAGTGCAATTTCTCTATTATTACTAGTAATGTTTGTGAAGCCGTAATTTAAGTTAGGTAGGTTTGTAATTTGCTCAGAATGAAAATTTTTACCTGCATAATACAATAACTCTGATGGTCTTTCTTTTGATTTGACATTAATAATAATTTCGTATTCACGGTTATTATTATCTGAGATATTAACTGTAAAATGAGGTGTACTATCCTGATTGTCAGGAGGGGTATATCCTACAACTTGACCTTTTAAAACTCCATAATTTTTTAACGGCATTGCTAACAGCTCCTAAAAATTTATTTAAACAGAATATAGTATTATCTGTGTTTTGTTTTTTATTCTAAAGTTATATTAATAAAATGGGAGGGAATATTTTTTTCTATTAAGAAATTATAATCAATTTATGCTTTTGACTTTTCAATATCAGCGGCTAGTAGTAAGCTGCACGAATATTTTCTAATGACTATTACAGGAATATCAATTACAACAGCAACTGGATCTATCCCCGTTTTGCATGGAGCTTGTATATCAGAAAACGTAACAAGTCGTTTTGGAGGTACTTCTAGTGCCACTCCCTTAGTAGCGGGAATTGCTGCTTAAACTATTTCAGCGAATCCTGAATTAACAGCTCTAAATATAATTTCTATCCTAAAAAGCACCGCTTCTAAATTAAAGATGCCACCAAGTCCATTTGATAAAGGGGCATTTATTGATATTGGAAGTTGTGATGGAACATGGAGTCTCTTGGTTTGGGCATGGTAGAGTGGATGCATTCAATGCGGTGAACGAAGCTTTATAAAGTAAATAATGTTTGTAAAATATTCTTTTAATAAGTATTGGTACAAAAAGTGGTAGAAAAAATAAAAAGATTTGCTGCTATAAATAGAAGATATAGTTAAGGGTAAAAATTTGGGGGCGATGCTGAAAAAAATATAAGATTTTAGTTTTATTATTAATATCAAGTCAGGAATAAAGTGAGTGTTTATAGTTAGTTGTATAATTAAAATCCACCCAAAAAATGACTCTTTTTTTAAGAACGTTTTTTAATTTATTCACTATAATTTTATAATAGGATATAT
>NZ_WEII01000247.1:0-1894 GCF_009183805.1 Bacillus sp. B2-WWTP-C-10-Post-4
GTATAATAATATAAACATTCTATTAATTCATATTATTAATAAGGAAATACTTAAATATTCGATTTTTTTCTAAAAGTGTATTATACTGTAAATTGCTGAGGGATACATTTTAGTATTTTCTGGTAAATATTCAGTTTGTTAGGTTGTTATTAGTATTATGGTAACGAAAACCTTATATTTTCCCTTGAAGATAAAGCATTAGCAGCAATTACATCGAGATATCATAATAATAATTATTTTCTTAACAATATCACGGAATTTTAATTCAGAAAATTCGAACCCTTAAGTAATATAAAGTGCTAAATAAAATATTTAGACAATTGAAGTCCAACAACGATTAGAAGATATATATATTAGAAAAGGAATTTTGGGAAATCTTATCCTATATAACTAATACATATAGCGTTGTATCTTTAAATCAATAAATTTTTCGATAAGCTAGTTAAAAGATTATTGAATTTAATCTTTTAATAGAGTTAAAAAAATCAACTTTACATTCTAATTTAGAAATTATTAGGTGGTGTCAGTAGTGTTTGAGTATCTTTTAGTTAAAGCTTTATTTACTATTTTCTTAATTAGCCTAATCGTGTTAATCAGTGTAATATGGACTAAAATAGAAAAAATTCTGGACGAGACTGTATTTAAAAACGTTTCTGAAAAATCCAGATATGTAGTAACTATGGTAATTGTTATGGTGGGAGAATTTGTTCTCATAGTCATTACTTCATTAAATTGGAGAGCTTCAATTATTGACACACTCTTTTTTGGTAGTATTATTTTGTTCTGCTGTATATGGCTAATACCTTATTTTGTTAATCAACAACAAAACATCGCTAAAGTTATGGATAAGCATTTTAGTGGAGGGGTAGATTTAGGTGAAATTCAAGTTCATCGTGCGAAACTTTCTGCATTTAATTTAGGAAGTATTGTATTTTCTATAGTGGGAATTATTATACCTATTTGTTATTATTTTAAATACTTTTTATAACGGTTTATTGGTTCTGTTGGAAATTTTTTAAAGATATAGTAATAGGTGAGATTACAGATATTTATGTAGAAACAACTTAGATGTATAAGACAATCCATGTGAGCGAAAACAGTAAAATACCCTATAAGGTCTCTTTTACTTATATTAATTAAAAAAATGGTACTAATTCCCAAAACTTCCACCAGGACTTCTTTTTAGCTGCCCTCCCACCACTATGAGAGGTAAATGAAGGAAACCGATACAGCTTGTGCGTATGCAGTGCATTTTGGTCTGGGTCACAGTCTTTTAACGTGGTCGAACTACAGGGGGAGTAAGCATATTCCCGATGGATCCATTTCTATACCTCCATTATCTAGGGAAATCCCCCAGTATCCAAGACTAAATTTTACCCATACATCATTTTTTGATGTAGCTCTTGAAGATAAAAACTATTTAATTTTCAAGGAACAGTTATTAACTTAAAACTCATTATACGAGGAGGGTGTATCATGAAAAAAATATGCTTTGTATTAATTGTCGACGCTGGTATAAATTATGGTTCAATATTTTCTCTACCATTTTTAAGGAATCAGGATGATTTGAAGGAATATTTCTCTAAGTATTATAATGTTTCAATTAATTATATTAGGGATAAAAACTCAGTTGACTATTTGGTAGTTCCCAAACCGTGTCCAGCTTTTGATAATGAAAATAATCTTCCAATAATTGAAGTACCAGCAATCTTATTTATGGAAAAGAATTTTGAAAAAATAAAGACTTATATAGACAATTATTTTTCTAATAACTCATAAAGAAAATAAAAGTACAATAAAAAGAAGTCCGATAAAAAACGAGTGGTGTAGAATATTTCTATTAATCATTCGTTTTTTATTATATTTACATATATTTTTTAAAAGAGGATTATAG
>NZ_WEII01000248.1:0-1776 GCF_009183805.1 Bacillus sp. B2-WWTP-C-10-Post-4
ATTTTATGTAATACAACCCTTTACATGCTCAATCGTTTATTTCTATAAACTATACACTCTCGTTATTCATACCATTATTTCTCCCCTTACCTCAAATAACAATTTTTTTATTTATCATAAAGTTAACACTCTCGTTAAACAAATATAAAGATTGCTGTATTTCTTACTTTTCTCCTTGAAAACGATATATACTATATTTGAAATAAGCGGGTGCGTCTGCTTAGTATCTAAATTCCCGTGCAATACCCCCAATCCTAGCATCTTTTACAATAACGTTTTGCTTATTTTTTGTACTTATAATACGCCATCAACTCTTCTTCATTTTAACTTTAATCATGAAACAAAAAAATCCCCTCAAAGCATGAACTTTAAGGGGGAGCCTGTTTTTTATTTACTTATATACGTACAGCTGTACCACTTACAGCAACCATTAACATTCCATCACGAACAACTTCGTAATCTACGTCAATACCAACGATAGCGTTCGCACCTTTTTGTTTTGCAAGTTCTTTCATTTCATCCATTGCGATATCACGAGCTTCTTTTAGCTTGCTTTCGTAAGAACCAGCACGACCACCGACAACATCACGAACGGAAGCGAATAAATCGCGGACAATATTTGCACCCATAATAGCTTCACCATTTACAATATCGATATACTCAATAATTTCTTTACCTTGAATTCCAGACGTTGTTGTTACAATCATGACTGACACTCTCCTAATAAGTTGTAGTTTTTTAATGCGCTTTCTTATGTCTTTATTATGACACAGAAAAAATATCTAATCTATTGAATTACCTTACAGGAGTGTGACAATTTTGTAAGAATAAAACCCCCATTATGTTCAATAAAGCGCTTTAACATTAGGATACATAAACGAGTCTCTATTTTCTTTCCAATCCTTTTCTACTTCTTTAAAAGTTGGTCGCCCTAATTCTTTATTATTTTCATGTTTACTAAACCATTTTTTCACATACTGATTTCCATTTTTACTTTGAACTGTGCAAAGGAAACTATTACTACTATCCTTTAATATTTTTACAATCACGAATAGACACCTCTTCCCTTCTCAATATCATAATAGGACTTGATCTTTTACTATAAGCCCTTCCTCTCTTATAGTCATACGACTCCTCGGCCGCGCCAAAGTTGTAAGATCAAAAACGATATTCACTTTGTTTACATTTTATTTAAAGAAATCAGAGTTATAGGCATTATGCTTATCAAATATTTTATAGATTTCTAACTTATCATCTAATTTTGCATCTACTAAAATTAATATATTTCCATCGTAAATATATTCTTCATACTTTTTAGCATGGTCTTCAGGGATTCCTAAGCCGATAAATGCTCCTATTAAACTTCCAGCTCCTCCGCCAATACCAGCTCCTCCAATAGCTGCTGCGATTGGTCCTGCTGCTACAATTGGACCCATTCCAGATACGGCAAGTATACCAAGACCTGTTAATAAACCACCGAGCCCGCCTGCTACTCCTCCAGCTACAAGCCCTGTCGCTGAAAAGATATCTGCTTTATGTGCAGTTTCGCTATTCACTTTTTCACCCGATTTTTCTTCTAGATGTTCAATTTCCTTTTGATCTTTCGCAATAGCTGAAATGTTATCTGCTGAGTATCCTTTTTCATTTAATTCATTAATAACGAGTGCCGCATCATCAATTGTTCTAAAAACACCTACTATTTTTCTATCTACATTCATAACTATTAACCTCCTAAAGTTTTATATAATGTATTTTTATTTTTCTTCATTTCTGTAT
>NZ_WEII01000249.1:0-1763 GCF_009183805.1 Bacillus sp. B2-WWTP-C-10-Post-4
ATCTACTTGATTTGCAAACGTATGCAAATCATTTTGTGTAAGAAGAAGCATTGATTTTTGTAAATCAGCTATTGATAATTTCGTTGTTAAATCATATATTTTTTGATTTTGTTTCTCTAAATCATCTAAATATGCTCGCTGTTCTGCTGTTAATTTATTTACTTCAGCAAAAACGCCAAATGTTTTCTTAATCTTTTCGGTATCAATGACCTTCATCAGGTCATACTCTTGTGTTTTTGCTGCGGCTGCGGCTGCTATTTCACCTTGTTTGCTTTTCTCAATTGCTTCACGAGCTGCTTTTTTTGCTGCTTCAATCTCTAGAGCAGTTTTACCTTGTTCTGTCGCTTCTTGCGCCGCTTTTTTCTCCGCTTCTAAAATAGAGTTGTTAATTTCTTTTCCTTTGTTATACGCTGCCACCCCTGCTTGAGCAGCCGGTTCAATAATTTCTTTTGAAAGACTATAAACTTCTTTGAATATAGCAAATCCCTGTTCATTTAAAGCCCCTGGTATTAATGCAATTTGCTGTAAATCATTTTGAATTGCTTTTTTGGTATTTAATATTTCATTTTTTAACTGATCTATTTTTCCTGTTCCATCTGTACTTAGTATGCCTTGCGCAGTTGCCACATTAGTATCAAAATCTTTTAATTTTTTATCAAGCTGTAATTTAAGATCTGTTAATTCATTGATTTGTCGTTGCGCATTTTCTTGATTCGTCATAGCCATTTCTTGAAGTACTTCAAGTCTATCCGAAAACCCTTCTCTATCTTCTTTATTGTCTACAAACGATTTTAATGTCGGGTAATAACTATTAAATTTTGTTACAAATCCTTTACTTTTTGAATTTAATAGAATTAACTGTGGATAGAGTTCCGATGACCATTCCTTCATATCTTGTTTGATTAGGAATTGATTGGTATTTAAAGCTGGGACTTCCTCTAGCTGTACATTAGGACTCATTAAAGATTGATCAATATACGTTTGGACTAATTTAGAATGCGCACCTAATTTTCGTAATGATGAAGAAATATCCATGTTTTCTTGTTGAGTTTCTGCTTGAACGATTGGTGTTGCGAGAGTATTGATAGGAATAGTTGCTCCAGTTACAATGGATGTTATTAAAAATCCTGTCATTATTTTAGTTTTCATTCCGTACACTCCTTTACCATTGTTTTTATAACTTAATTCATATAACTTGTACGACCGCTCTCTTTGTAAACTGGATAAGAAGGAGAAATCTTTCAGATACGTTAATATCGTTGTTTTTTACTTCTAATAGGATATAAGGATTTTATTTATCTCTCATTTCGATACTCTATTTTTTAAAATATAAATAACAAAAATTTATTAACTATATTTGAATCAGGCACCTTATGAGTAGTAAATTATTAATTCTTTCCTAAAGTTGCGGTTTAACTTACAGAATCGTGAGGATCAATAAACCAATGCTTACAGTTAATCTTGTCATAACATTGTTTAATTTCAATTTGATAATATCCCTCTTAGTTTTGTCAGCAAACTCCTTACTAGACAACAAAAGATGAAATTATACTGTACATTGCTTATACTTTTATTGCGGAATAACTTCACTTTTGTTATGCAGAAACTTAGAACACGTTTATTACCAATTTGATTCTTGACCTCTTGTGAATAAATTGACTATTTAGAAAATTATTAAAGACATAATGTTACTTACAACTTCACTATAATTCCTATTAGCGTAACCTTCTCCTTTCTGTCTGGTCATACCAGTTATGTTGTTC
>NZ_WEII01000024.1:0-57228 GCF_009183805.1 Bacillus sp. B2-WWTP-C-10-Post-4
ATGCAAAAGAGAGTGAATAAATGAAACCAACTATTAAAAATTACGTATTTTTACATGTAGCTTTTTTGATATATTCTATCATTATGGTTTACATGAAATGGGCAGCTAAATTCCCCATTGCTTCCATCTCATTTTTTGTTGCTTATTTCGGACTAGTTATACTTTTATTCGGATATGCAATTTTATGGCAACAAGTAATTAAACATTTCGAAATTTCAAAAGCATATTCACATCGCGGAATTATTATACTGTGGTCAATGCTTTGGTCAGTATTTCTATTTGGAGATACGATTCAGTGGAATCATTTACTTGGTGCAGCTATTATTATCGTCGGGATTGTGGTGGTGACAAAAGATGAATAGTTATATGTTATTATTTATTTTCGGGATAATTTTAGCTAATTACTCACAAATATTATTAAAAAAAGCTACTTTGCAACAATACGATTCTAGAATAAAAGAATATGTGAATCCTTATGTTATTATCGGCTACTCTTTATTTGTAATTAACGCCGGATTAAATGTTATCGCCATGAAGGGCATGGCATTAAAACAAGCATCAGCATTAGAATCCTTAAGTTATATCATCATATTAATTTTCGGTTGGTATTTCCTAGGAGAAAAAATAACGAAACGTAAACTCATCGGCAACATGATTATTATCGTTGGTGTAATCGTTTATTGTATCCAATAGTAAAAAGCTCCGTTTATCACAAACGGAGCTTTTTACTATTGACCTAAATTTTGCACTTTATCTTTCAAATCTCGAACTTGATCTACCGTCTGCATAAGCTCAGAGTTTTTAAATTGCTCTACATCCACTTTGCCTTCTTCTATCTTTGTCTTCGCCGTATCAATTAACGTATTTAACTTTTCGTTATATCCGACGATTTGTTGATGAAGATCCTTTGCTACATCAGGTGGCGTTAATTCATTGAATGCGGGTATATCTTGTTTAATTTCACTAAGCTTCGTTTCTAATTCTTTTCGAGCCTCGCTATCATTAACGGCCTTTTCTGCTAATGCTGGTGCATCATTTGCAAATGCACTTATTTCATTTACATAGTCTGTCGCCTTTTGAGCATAATCTATGGAGTTCTTTCCTTCTTCCACTATTGAACATCCCATTAAACCAATTGAAACTATGAATACTAATACAATTGATTTTATTTTCATTTTAGACCCCCTTCGTCCTTATAATTGTCTGTAATTTTCTCTATACATAACTTCTAGCTAAATTGTTTATAACCTTTTTCAAATAGCTATTTACCCTCTTACATGCCCTATTATCGTTACAACATCTATTTCTATATGTACGCTTATAATATCTTCAATTATATCCATATACCCTTGTCCTATAGCTGTTCCATAGTGTAATGTAAGCCCCTTCTTTTCATACACTGACTTTGGCACTGAAAAAATAAATCTCCTCAAGTTTCTTTCATCAGCTGGTTCCATAATTAAAACAATCCCATCCTCATCAAACATATACGCTCGCCCTCCAACTTTACATTCACTATGGCTCAGTATTGCCTTGGTCAGCAAAATTTAAAACATAATAAGTTAAGATACACTCTGCTCTATCATAAAGTGAAACTTTAATTAGCCCTCACCAGTCGACTCTTTATCGGCAAATAGCGGGATAAAAATAAAAAGCATTCATTCTTTTTTGTTAAGAATAAATGCTTTTTAAAAAATCAATTTCTAACTCTAGCATCTTTTTTTGACGAGGTTTTACTTTCCTTACGGGAACTCCAGCGTAAATATACCAATCATCTAAACTCTCTTTTACCATACTCATCGCGCCGACTGCCGTACCTTCTCCTACAATTACATTTGGAAAAATAATAGAATTAGCACCAATAATCACATGTTTTTTTAAAATAACTTTTTCTGCTTTCACATTCCTATATTGATTCGGGACGGTTGGCCCCATTAATGTATTTCCACTGAAATCATCAAGTACTGCATATACGATTGTTTTAGCTGAGATGTTTGCAAAATCATGCATTTCAATCCCAACTTCCCCTCCATATAACGCTGTATACGCTGATATGTGCGAATAACTTCCAATTGTGATTTTACCACTTAAAATGCAAAAATCATCAATTCTTACATGATTGCCAACTGATATAGCACTCGGATTATATATACTTGCTTTTTTACTAACCAATACATTTTTCCCAACAGATAAAAATCCAATTTCCTTTAGTTCTTCTTGACTATAAAAACTATTCATCTACCGACACCACCTTCTGCTCTAAACAGATTACAATTTGCTCTACTAGTTCTTTCGTCATTCCTTCCCATAAAGGTAAACTTACGATTCGTTTTGCTATTTTATTCGTCTTTGTTAAATCTGTAGACTTATAGTTTTTAAAAAGAACTTGTTGGTGGCAAGATGGTGAAAAGTATAATCTAGCTTCTATTTTCTGTTTTTTCAGTTCTTCTATTACTTGTATGTTGCGAACTTCTTCTGGACAAATGATAGGCATAAATTGGTGAATAACTGCTTCTGTCTTTTGGACTTTCCACCCTTTTTTCATTAACCCAGTATTTTGTAACAACTGTTTATACCATTCAGAAATACGAGTGCGTTCTTTTAATTTTTGATCCCACTTTTTTATAGTCGCAATCCCAATAGCTGCTGCGTATTCAGACATTTTACAATTAAACCCCATCATCGTGCATTCACGATTTCTATCAAATCCGAAATTCCCCATTCTTTTAATACGTTGTATATCTTCTTCGTTTTTACTATATATGAGCCCTCCTTCACCAATTCCGAAAGGCTTTGTTGCATGAAAGCTATATACGATCATTCCACTAAAATCTTGACCGTAATGCATTCCTCCATTCATTAAACCAAATCCCGGCGCCGCATCTACGACAACCGGAATCCCCTTCTTCTCTAATTCTTCATATTCTTCTAAGTTCATCCATGATCCAAAAGTGGCGTACGGGACAACAATCGCAACCTCTTCTTTTAATTCTTCTATCTTATGCAAAAGTACGGTTTTATCCATATACCAATCATCTATTGAAATATCAATAAAGTAAGGTTCCAATCCACACCAAATAGCGGCTAAGGCAGTCGCAGGGAATGTAAAGCTAGGCATGAGAGCATACTTTCCCTTTCTTCTTTTCTTTAGTTGAATAGCCGCCATTAACCCTAACGTTGCGTTTGCTACTGTTGTAACAGCTCCCCTGTTTTGAAAAAATGACGACATAATTGTTTCCTCAAAACGTTGATTTATAGGTCCATAATTCGTATATATGTGAGATGTATCAATTTCCTTCAATTCGTCCAAATACTCACTTACAGGTACAGTTGAAGCACGTAAAAAAGGAATATTCTCCATATCTATCTATTCCTTCCTATCATTTTCGGACAATATAGAGCATATCTGTTTCAGATAATCCAAATTTCCTAGCACTTTTCATTCCTTGTTTTTCCGCTATGTTATATAATTCTACCTTAAATCCTGCATTCATTAATCGTTGAATAAATCCCGATTGATTGTAAATTCTCACATGATCTTCTTGACCAAAAGCTAATTTCCTCAATTGTGGTGTTACAATTAATTCATTCTCTATAATAAAATCTACATTCATTACGATCGGTACTTGAATAATTCCCCATCCATTTGGCTTTAACACTCTATATAACTCTCGCATTGCTTTGTCATCATCAGGAACGTGTTCTAACACATGGCTACATAATATTACATCAAAAGTATTACTATCATATGTAATCCTTGTAACATCAATTTCCTTCATTAATGGATCCTTTGGTTCTAAGTCACCACATACATACGTAATATTTTTATACTCGTTAAACCAATCTCTTAACTTTGCTTCAGGTGCAATATGAAGCATAGTATAGTTTCTATTTAACAAGTCCGTTTCCGTTTCAATGTACGCACGGTACAATCTTTCACGATCCATCGAATTACAAACTGGACATATCCCTGTATCTTTATTCCACATTTCAAATTTATATTTCGGAAAATCATAATGTGCTGGCCAAGGTGAAAATTTTTCAAATTGTTGATTGCAATATTGACAATAACAAAATTCTTTCTCAAACATATGAGCAACTAACTTGTTTAACCCTTTTTTTATCTTTTCATTATAAATTTGATCTAGTTCGCCATTTCTTACTGCATCTTTAACTATAAATCCCGCATTTTCTAAACAATAAGATAAACTCTCTTTATACTCACTTTCGGAGCTTAAAAATCCACTATTATATGCATCTATAATTAATTCAATCCACTCTTCAATTGTCATTAAAATAAAATGCATTTGTTTTTGATTTTGTCCACTATGTTGTCTAAAATAACTAAGAGGTTCTTGTATATAAACTACTTTTCCTTTCCTCATCATATCTAGCCAAGTTGCAATGTCATTAATAGCAGAATAAGCCTTTCCTTTAAAATATCCAAACTTCCCGTCAAACAAATTCCGATTAAACAAAACAGTTGTTGGCTCACCAACTACATTTTTCAAGTTTTTTAACATATAATTCCCTAATTCTTTTCCTTCAAAAAGTGTAGTTTCTTTCGCGATTTTCATATTTAATGTTGAAGGTGGTAATATCTCTCCATTCTCATCAATCAGTTCACGATATGACGTCACAAATGAAATATTTTCTAACGTCAAAAAGTATTTTATCATTCTCTCGATCTTTTCATGATGAAATAAATCATCATCTAATAAAAAGTTTATATAGTCCCCATTCGCAAGTTCTACACACTTATTAAAGTTTTCAGCAACTAACGGCGTTTCATTTTTAACATATGTAATACACTCATATTCACGTAAGTACGGTTGAATCATAGCATTGACTTCATCATTTGTACTGTCGTCAGAAATAATAATTTCAATATTTTCATATGTTTGATTCAAAGCGCTGTTGAGTGCTAATTCCAAGTAATAAGGTCTATTGTATGCAGGAATAAGTATACTTACTTTCGGTAAAGAAGAATTATTATTTATATGTTGTTTTTTCTTTTCTATGTTTATTTTCTTCGCTCTAATTTTTTGGTAATAGTCTAATGTATATAATATTGATGATGGAACTATCCTTCTTGCATAATCTAGAAAATTAGTTATCGCTTTGTCTAACTCTTTTTCAGTGGATAAGAAACCATATTGTTCTCCTGCTATAATACTGTGTGAAAAATCTTCTAACCCATCCATCATTTTATTAGATTCATTTAACTGTTGATCTGGATGTAATCGAAAGTAACTAAGTGTCTCTGCTATATATACAGCTTTTCCTTTACTTAATAAAGATAACCATGAAGCTATATCTACGTTACATAAATACCGCCTCTTATCAAAAATCCCAAACGGTTCTTGTAAATCATTTTTACGAAATAAAACTGTTGTCGGTTCTCCAATATAATTTTTTTGATCCACAATTACCTTATTTCCTAATTCTGTTCCCGCTATAATGGTATCCTCTTCAAATAAACGGACAGTCGAATAAATATGTCGTAGCTCTTTCCCTTTATCATCAATGACTTGACGATGAGATGTTACAAGCTTAATTTCATTATCTAAATCATCGAAAAAATACTTCATCATTTTTTCAATTTTATTCACATGAAATACATCATCATCCATTAAAAAATTTATATACTCACCGTTCGCTTCATTAAATAACATTAACGCATTTTCAAACTGTCCAAGAGTTGATTTATTTTTTATATAAATAATATTTGAATGATCACATAAGTATTTTTGTAACACTTTTTCTGTTTCATCATTCGTGCTGTCATCTCCAACTATAATTTCTATATTAGGGTACGTTTGTTCTAACACACTACATAGCGCCTTTTCAAAGTAACGAGGACGATTATACGTAGGAATTAATACACTTACCAACGGAAGTTGCTCTACCACCTCTTCAGTTCTTTCGATACGAGTTCTCATTTTAACTCTCTCACCTCTTCGCATATTATTTATATACGCGACACAAAAATCACATTACTTTAACTGTATGGAGCCTATATACTTTTATGCAAACATGAAACAAATTATCATACTTTTCGTTCCTGAATAAACATATTTAATAATGCGGACATTTTATTTGCACCTTTTTTATTCATATGATCACTATCATAAAAATCATCATCACAAAATAATGGTGAATCAAATAGATCTATAATTTGAAAAGAATATTGAGTTTGAAAATCATTTATAACTTTATAAAAATCTTCTTTTAATTTCTTACTACTACAATTGAAATAATGTGAAGTAACTGGGAATACAACAATTAATGGTTTTATATCATTTTTTAACAGTAATTCTAAATATTTTTTAAAAATTATTTTATTTTCAACTAAAGTTTGAGGATACGCCAATTTAGCATGTGAAGCTGCTCTTATTTTCCCGTGTTCTTCAAAAGGAATGTGAAGAGGAGTGATATTCCACTCAGCATTTATCCAAGGCAGTATCAATGATTCATCTTTTAGTTCATCTAATAAAATATATTCAAAATGCAAATTAAAAATAGAAAGAAGTGATTTCGGAGTATTTAGATGGGAGAATCCATCAGTGGGTAGAGGAGAGTGAACTACAGTATGATGACCATCTTGAAACAATGGATAATATACTTTGTGAATTCTATATGATTCGGAGGATAACGACATATCAAAGTAAAACGAGAAATAGGCTATTCCTATTAAACAATATTGAAATGAATGATTGTTTGATAAAAGTTGTGACGCTATTAAATAATCATAGTATAGATCTTGCGATGGAAGTGTTAATTTTATTGACTTTTTTGAGAGAAGCTCCGTACTTATGCCACAATGCGGATAAGACAAACCGGTAGCAAACAATTCATACGTCGGATCACTCTTTGCTTTTTTCATAGAAATGTATAAAGACATAAGATCCGGATTTATTTGATAGATAGAAATTAATTTATCCTTCCATTCATACATGTATTTTGTTAAATTAATAATTTTTGAACTTTGCACGCCCCTATTTATCAAGTCATTTGTAAGTTTTTCTGCGTCCCCTCTCCAAATGACTATATATTGAAAAGAACTTTCTAGACGAACAACATCTGAAACGTCCACAACATGAACTATTGTTTTACATTTATTTTTGTCTAACGTATTTCGAATCCTATCCCCTGATAATTCATCACTTAAAACAATGATTTTATATTGCTCCTTCATGTACATCCCCTCCATTATATGTATAATATGAAATTCATTTTTAATTCGTAACAATCATATACACCTGCAATCTAACAAAAAAAATAGCTCCACCATTAGGCGTAGCTATTTTTACAATTATTGCTTATTCAAATTATATTCCTTTATCTAACTCATAAAGTTTACGATACTTTTCATTTTCTTTCAGAAGTTGTTTATGACTACCTTGCATGACAATTTGGCCACGATCAAGGAATATAACTTCGTCTACATGTTCTATTCCTACAAGATGGTGCGTAATCCAAATAACCGTCTTTTCTTCCGTTGCAGAAAACATTGTTTCAATTAAAGACAATTCTGTTTTTGGATCTAAACCGATAGTCGGTTCATCAAGTACAATAATTGGTGTTTCTTGCATAAGAGTTCTAGCAAAAGCAACCCTTTGTCTTTCTCCACCAGAAAACCGCTTTCCCATTTCATGCATTTTTGTTTGTAATCCGTCTGGAAGAGAAGTAACATGTGAAGCTAATTGTGCTTTCTCTAAAGCTTTCCATATCTCTTCATCCGTCGCCTCTGGTTTGCCAATTCGTACATTATTTCCAATTGTCGTATCAAACAAATGCGGCTTTTGATTTAATACAGAAATATATTTAGATAAAAGATTCGTATGAGCTCGTTCACCATTTAGTACAACTTGGCCATTTACTGGGCTTAACGCCCCTGTTAACAATTTTAGTAAAGTAGATTTCCCTGTCCCACTTCTCCCTAAAATAGCAATTTTCTTCCCTGCTTTTATTTGTAATGATACATCTTTTAATACAATCTCATTACTATCTGGATAACTATACGATACGTGATTCAGTTCAATATCTACATGCTTTGGTTCAATATAATCTTTCTCTCCATGCAAATCCGTTTCATCATGTAAAACACTATCACTTTCTACGCCATTAAGACGATGGGTAGATTCTACATACGACGGTATTCGATCGATGGCATCTGCAATAGGAATAAGCGCGTTCGTTACAGATAAAGTCATTAATACGAAAGCTGCGATAACTGTAGGAGCAATTTGTTCACTTGCCGCTTCATTCCCAGTCCATATGATCATCGAAATAACTACAATACCTACTACTAATTGAATGATACTGTCCCGAATATGATACCAGCGTTTCACTCTCTTTTCGATTTTTAACAACTGATCATTTTGTTTTACATACTCATTAATAAATTCATCTTTACGACCACTTGCTTGCCAATCAGATAATCCAAAAACAGCATCTGTCAGTTGTTGATACAAACGGTTTCTTCCTTGCTTTAAAGTAACATGATGTTTCTTCATCAAAAGTAATGATACAAACGGAAGAAGAAAAACGATAATAGCTAACATACAACCTACAATAAGTGCAAAAACAAAATCAAATGCACCGATAATAAGTACGAAGATACTATAAACAACTAGCGCTAATATGCTAGGAAATATTGTACGTAAATATAGGTTTTGCAAATGCTCTATATCTTCGGATAACACTCCTAACATATCACCCGTTTGAAATCGAGAACGGAAAAATAACGCCTGTGGTTCTACTATTATATATAGCCTCGTTCTCATTTTTTCTAATATACGTAGTACGACATCATGTCCGACTAAGCGCTCTATATAATGAAATACAGCTTGCCCTATACTAAACGCTCTTGTTGCAACAATAGGAACATATACAGCCATTACATTTTCTGGTCTAAGGGCAGATTTTGAGATCAAATAACCTGAAATAAAAAGTAACATCGCTCCTGAACTAACTCCAAGAAGACCAAGGAAAATAGTTAAAGTCATTCTACCTTTATTTTGTTTTATATAAGGTTTAACCCAGTTACTCATTTCTCTCCCCTCTCTTCCCTATGAAAATGTAATGTCTCATTCTCTAAAAGTTCTTCATACGTCCCACTTTCTTTCATTTCCCCTTTATTTAAAATAAGAATATGGTCCATTTGTTTCATCCAATGTAGACGGTGGGTTGCTAAAAATACTAACTTTCCATTAAATAGACGTAACATCGCTTGCTTTATTTCAAATTCGGTTTCAATATCAAGATGTGCCGTAGGCTCATCTAATAAAATGATTGGTTTTTTACTTAAAAGCGCACGCGCCATAGCAACACGCTGTTCTTGTCCGCCACTTAGCATACGTCCACCTTCTCCAATTCTTTCGTGCATCCCATTTGGAAGTGATGTAACGAGTGAACGAAGGCCGACTTCATTAATAACTCTTTCAACTTCTTCATCTGTTGCATTTGTTTCATAAAAACAAATGTTATCCTTTAATGAAAGCGGAAAAATATAAGGTTGCTGCGGAATATAAGCGATATTTTTTTGCCAATCTTCACGAGTAGATCCATCAACTTCTACACCATTTACTAACATCTTTCCACTCGAAGGAGATAAAAAACCTGCTAATACGTCGATTAACGTCGATTTGCCTGCACCACTTTCACCAATAACACCAATAGCACCGTTACCTTCCCAAGTAAAATTAATTCCTTCTAATATAGCCTTTTCAGATTCAGTATTATTAACTTTGATGTCTTGTAATTTCAAGCTACTAGAGGCATTCCATACTATATCTTCATTTAAATCTTTCTTTTGTATTCCTTTTTGTTGTTGCAAAATCTCTTCTATTTGCTCCATCGCAATTTGTCCATCTAATGTCGCATGATAATTTGCTCCCACTTGTTTAATCGGCAGAAAATATTCCGGAGCTAAAATCAAAATTGTAAGGGCTGGTAATAGTATAATCGTTCCATCTATTAAACGTATCCCTAATCCAACTGCCACAAACGCAATTGATAAACTCGTAAAGAAATCTAATGCAAAAGAAGAAAGAAAAGCAACTCGCAAAGTACGCATCGTTGCTTTTCTATACCTTTTACTTACTTTTTCAATCTTTCCTTCGTGCTGTTCACTTTTCCCTAAATACTTTAATGTTTCTAAACCTTTTAACGTATCTACAAAATGGTTCGAAAGTACACGATATATCTCGTACTGACTATCTGCCATTTTTTGCGCTGCTAATCCGAGAAGAATCATAAATATGATCACGATAGGAATCGTTACAACTAAAATGATTCCAGACTCAATATCTAGCGTAAAAACATATAGTACAATTAGACCTGGAACGATGCTACTTCTAATCATTTTAGGAATCGTTAATTCAATATATGTTTTAAATTTCTCAATCCCTTCAATTGATAAGGTAACCAGATGACCAGTCCCAACAGTTTGAACATACCTTGGACCTAATGTGAAATATGCCTCTACTAGTTGTTTTCTTAGTAACGACCCTGTTTTTTCAGCAAAACGTTCCACTAATATTTGTGATGTTCGAACTACTATGTGACGCGCTGCAAACGCGATACCAAAATAAACAATTTCACTTAATATTGTTTGTACTGTCTCTCCATGAAATAAAAACGTAATAGCTCGTGCTAAAAAGATTGTTTGCGCAATAATACTAAAAGCTTCTAAAATACTAATAATCGTTAACGCTACATATAAAATACGGCTACCGGGATAAGACGGAAGTCCTCTTTTTCTTTTCATTAGTACTCCAAATCGTTGTCTGACTTAACAGGTTGTCTAAATACATAATAACTCCATATTTGACTTCCGATAACGAAAGGCAAAATAGCAATCGCAAAGTAAGTCATAAGTTTTAATGCATAAGCTCCTGATGCTGCGTTGTAAATTGTCAAATCATTCATTGCTCCTAAAGAGCTAATCATAACACGTGGGAACATACCGATAAATACACTCGCACTTAGTAAAATGATTGTTAAACTCGTCATAAAGAAAGCCCAACCATCTCTTCTTCTTTTATTTAATAAAGTGGACACTAATAGTGCTACAAAAGCTCCGATTGGCACCATAATCCATTCTGTTCCATGAGCAGTGAAAATGTCGGTTTTCCATAACCCCACACCAGCAAAAACAAGAAGTGTAATTAATGAAAATGGCGCAATTTTTATTGCAGCAATTCGTGCACGTTCTCTCAATTTACCAGTTGTACGTATCGTAAGAAATTGTAATCCGTGAACAATACATAGCAGGAGAAACATTACTCCTCCAAGTAACGCAAATGGATGAAGTAATTGCAAGAATCCACCTACAACATTTTTACTCTCATCAATAGGTACACCTACCATAAAGTTTGCAATCGCAACTCCCCAAAGGATAGGAGGTAACATACTTCCAATAAACATTCCCCAATCCCATGCACTCTTCCATTTATGATTATCTATTTTCGCACGAAATTTAAAGGAAACACCTCTTAAAATTAAAGCAAGAAGCATAAATACAAACGGAATATAAAAACCACTAAATAAAGTTGCATACCAGTGCGGAAATGCCGCAAACATCGCTCCGCCAGCACAAACAAGCCATACTTCATTCGCGTGCCAGAACGGTCCTATTGTATTTAAGTAAACTCGTTTTTCAAAATCATTCTTTCCTAAAAACCTCGAAACCATTCCTACCCCAAAGTCGAAACCTTCCAGTACGAAGAATCCAACAAACAAGATTGCAATAACTAAAAACCATAACTCATTAAGAGATAACATACTCTTCCTCCTTATCAAATGGATCATGGCTTTGATAATCCTTTTTCGTTTTCTTATTCGTGTGGCCCTTAATGGTACGAACAAATAAGTACACACAAATTCCACCCATAATTAAATACATTGATGTGAATGAAATAAGTGAGAATAATACTTCACCGAATGTTACATTTGGTGATACAGCATCTTCTGTTTTCATTACACCAAATACAACCCAAGGTTGACGACCCATTTCAGTCATAATCCACCCTACTGTATTACCGATGAATGGAAGAGAAATTGCATACACCATTAATTTTAAATACCACGTTTTTTCCGCTAAACGATCTTTTCTTGATAAGAACCATCCGTAAGCTCCTAGAAGAAGCATGAATGTTCCACTCATTACCATCGCTCTAAAACTCCAAAACATTGTATGCACTGGAGGAATATAATCTCCAGGTCCATATTTTTCCTCATATTGTTTTTGAATTTGATTCATCCCTTCAACTTGACCGCTAAACTTATCATACGATAATAGACTTAGCATATAAGGGATTTGAATTTCAAACGAATTTTCTTTCTTCTCTGTATCAATTTTCGAAAATACTGTAAATGGTGCTGGATCCTCACTTGTATTCCATAGCGCTTCAGCTGCCGCCATCTTCATTGGATGTGTCTTAATTAATTGTTGCGCTTGTGCATGACCGAAGAATAATACAAGCGCCGTTGTAATTGTTCCAACAATGATAGAAATTCGGAAAGATTTTTTAAATACTACAGTTTCTCGTCCTTTTGTAATTTTCCATGCACTTACACCAGCAATAAAGAATGCACCTGTTGCAATTGCCGCTGTAATTGTATGCGGGAATTGTACCCATAGTTGTGGGTTTTGAATAATGGCTAAGAAATCATTCATTTGCGCACGACCATCAGCTGCCATTTCATACCCGACAGGTGACTGCATAAATGCACTTGCAGTTAAAATCCAGAATGCTGATAACATCGTTCCAATTGAAAGGAGCCAAATACACATTAAGTGAATTCGCTTCGGTAATTTATCCTCACCAAATACCCATAACCCCAGGAATGTAGACTCAATGAAAAATGCCAGTAATCCTTCAATCGCAAGTGATGGACCAAATACATCACCTACAAAACGTGAATACGTTGACCAGTTCATACCAAACTGGAATTCTTGTAAAATACCTGTTACTACACCTACTGCAAAGTTAATAAGGAATAATTGCGTCCAAAACTTTGCCATCTTCTTATATACTTCTTGCCCTTTTACCACATACAACGTTTGCATGATCGCAATAATAAAAGCTAAACCAATTGACAGCGGAACAAAAAAGTAATGGAAAATCGTTGTTGATGCGAACTGTATTCGTGCCAATTCGAGCGTTTCCATACTAAAATCACTTCCTTCATAGTTTTTATAATAAAAGTTAATTGAGCAATCTTATCAAACTCAATTATTAAGAAATACGAAAAGACAAAAACATTTTGTATGTATTGTCGAAAAATATGAAGTTTCAGTTTTTCAAACTATTGTAATGCTATTTTTTACCTTTTCACTATTTCTGTAGTGTTTTATTCGTTAATCGAATTGTATAATATACCTGCATAGTAAATTCAGGTTATTTTTTACGTATTATTGACATCATTTTGTCTGAAATATGTCTTTTGTCATTTTTTTGAATCAGATTTTTCTCATTAGCAAAATGTGTTTTTTCAATATACTTCTTACTTTTATATCTATAAAACAATCGTTTTTCTCTTCATACACTTGACTTTCACCCGAAAAAATGTCCTCGAAACTACCCTCGATAAACGCTTGTTTTTTGTCAAGAGAAAAATGTATTTTTAAAATTCAAACTCGAAATAATGTTATTCAAAAATAGAAAATAGCTTCCCTCTTCCTCGACTAAAAGTTCATTTTTTTGTCATTTTTCCAGAACAAATAAAAAAAACTGAAAGTCGATTAGACTCTCAGTTTTTTTATTTATTTTGCTGTATGTTTTCTAACGGCTGGTAAAATTTCAGTAGCAATTAATTCAATATTTTTCTCAATTTTATCAAATGGTACACCGCCAAAATCAATTTGTGCCATAAAGCGTTGTTGGCCAAATAATTCATATTGGTACAGCATTTTCTCAATGATTTGTTGTGGGCTACCAACCATTAAAGCATCACGGTAATCTATTGCATTTGTAAATTGCTGTTTCGGATACCCACCACCGCGCAGTGTAAGCATACCAGCATTAATGTGAGGGTAATATTCACTAAGTGCATCTTGTGAATTTTTTGCCGTATAAAATAAACTCGTTGTCGCAACTGGTAAACTAGCTGAATCAAATCCACTTTGTACAGCCGCCTCGCGGTAAGCATCTACTGACACTTTAAAGTTAATTGCTGGACCACCAAGTGTTGTTATCATCATTGGTACACCCGCGCGTCCCGCTTTAATTGCACTAGCTGGTGGACCTCCAACCGCACGCCAAATTGGTAAGTTATTATTTTTCGCTCTCGGAATAACCGATGCATGTGCGAGCGGTGCTCTGAACTGTCCATTCCATGTTACATGTTCCTCGTTATTAATTTTTAATAAAAGATCCATCTTCTCTTCGAATAATTCTTCATAATCATTCACGTCATAACCAAGTAAACTATATCCTCCAATACGAGATCCACGACCAGCCACAATTTCTGCACGTCCATTAGAAATCAAGTCAATTGTAGCGAAATCCTCATATACTCGAACTGGGTCAGATGTACTTAATATCGTTGCTGAACTTGCAATTTTTATATTTTTCGTAGCTTGCGCGACCGCACCTAAAATAACTGTATGAGCTTGTGTTGTAAAATGCGTTTGATGACTTTCACCGACAGCAAACACATCAAGCCCTGCCTCATCTGCTAACTTAGCTGTTTCAATTAGTTCGTGAATTCTTTTCTCTGGCGTAATTTTCTCCCCATTATGTGGATTTAAAACATGATCACCAATTGAATATAATCCAAACTCAATTCCTTTTCTTATATCTATACGGTATTTTTCCATAGTTACTCTCCCCTTTAATAAAGTAGTATTAGTTTTTTTCTAAAAACGTTGGTAAGTCAGGTATATCTCCGTATTACCTACACCTTCACTTGATTAGTCAATTGATAGTGTAAAAAAAATTACTCTTGCGGTAATTCTTTTTTTTCACTATGCTTATGAACTTTCGTCATTAGCTCGTATAATATTTTCTGCTCTTCTTCATTTAATACATCATCAAAAAACGAAGATTGAAATGCAAGTTGCTCTGGCAATGCTCTCTCTAAAGCTGCTTCTCCTTGCTCTGTAAGACTAATTGTTTTCGTTTTCCAATCTTGTTTTCGTACAATATATCCTTCTTTTTCAAGACGAGTTAACATTCGAGAAATGCCACCTTGTGTAACAGTTACCTTTTCAGCTAACTCCATTTGTGTTAGTGGTTGATACGTACGTATTTGCAAAAGCACATCAAATTGAGCTGTCGTTAAATCAAAACGTTTTAAAAACTCATTTGACATTTGATTACTTTGGTTCGTAAATCGTATTAAACGTAACCATATTAATGATCCTATCGTATTATCACGCATGTTTCATCACTTCCTAGCGTTCATCTTACTATCACTTTACTACGCAAGTGATAAAAAAGCAAGAAAAAATGTAATAAATATATCGATAGAGTATTGCATAAATAATGATAAGTAAGAATTCATATAAACATGAATTCTTACTTATCATTATTCTTAACTTTTCCTTTCATTCATTACTATATTTAAAGCTGCCATAGCTTTTGGCCAACCAACGTAAAAAGCCATATGTGTTATTAATGCAACCAATTCATTCTCCATAACCCCATTTTGTTTAGCTAGCTTCAGATGAAATTGTAATTGTTCTGTATTACCGAGACTGATTAGTGCTGACACAGTACACAAACTTCTTTCTCTTAATGTTAAAGTGGCATCCCGCCACACTTCCTCAAATAATATCTTTTCACTATAATGAGCAAATGCAGGTGACATTTCTCTCATTTTCTTTTTAATATGTACTTCAATAAGTTCGTTTTTCATTTTTTTCTCCCTTTATTTTCACCATTTGTGCTATTCCTTGACCAAATGACCAGTTTTCAGCAGCTGTCTCATTTAATGTAATAAAAATATCCGAAGTTTTAACATCGGAATATTCCGTAATTTTTAAGGATACCGATTGATACAAATCTTTTTTCTGTTGCACCGTTCTTCCCGGTCCACATGTAATAGAAACATAAATCATATTCTCTGTTCTCTTTTCTCCTCTTTCCAACAAATAATATGGATTATATAAAAATTTGTTTTGTTGGTAAGGTAAGAACATTTGAAAATAATCATTTTCAGGGATGTTAAAATGTTCAATTAATGAAAGATGGATACATTCACCCATTTTTTCCAACTCTTCTTCATTTAATATGTTTTCAGGATAATAAATCTTCACAAAAGGCATAGACTTTCATTCCTTTTCTTATTTTTAATATACAACAAAATTTCATCGTGAAATGTGTAAAATCTCATATACTGTAACACCTTTATTCACTACAATATCAGGTTTCTCTTCATAAAACTCAAACCTACTATATCTCCATTTATCCGGATTATAAACGATTACGTCCCCTAAACACTTTTCATTGTTTTGTACATTTTCATTCATCGTGTTTAATTGAGTCCCAATCAGTGTTTTACTTTGAGAAATACTTCCCGCATATTCAACAACATATCTACTTTTCTTAAATCCATCACTTAGATTAACAACTAATGGAACACCTATATTTATTTGTTGCCATCCAAAAGATTGTAAAATATTATCATAATATCCTTCAAAGATAAATTTGTTCATTCCTTCATGGCCATTCCAAATATATAAAGGTGCATAACAGTTATAGAAATTCCCGTCCTTACCTACCTCAGTAATTAAATAAGCTTTAAAATTCAGGTCTTGAAAACCATCAGTTTTATGCCCATTATCCTTTACCCTATTCCTAATATTCTTTATATTATAATCCTTTGGCAAAATGACCTTATATTGCATTCCAATCATGTTTATCACTCACTTTCTATCCTATATACATAATGATAAACCGATGATTGACTAACGTAAAATAGGTATAAATTATGTTTGGTATCATTTATAATGATAGTGCATAAGGGGCTGAGATATATGGAAATAAATGATCTTATTATATTCAAAACTGTTGCCAGTGAGGCTTCTATTAGTAAAGCTGCTAAAGAGTTAGGATATGTTCAACCGAACGTAACTGAGCGAATCAAAAAATTAGAACAAGAATTAGAAACGCCTTTACTACATAGAGATAACAAAGGTGTTTCCTTGTTACCTGCTGGTGACATTTTATTAGATTACACGAATAAAATATTAACTCTATTAGAAGAAGTAAAAGATGAAATTAAAACGAGTGGTTCTTCTTATATAATAGCGACGTCACAATCTATTTTGACAAATTATTTAAGTAAGCGTATTGAAGAAAACTTCAGAAATTATCAAATATATGTAGAAAGTAGTAGTCATTTGCAAAAATTACTTCAGCAACAAAAAGTTGATATGGTCATAACTTATGAGGATTATCCTGACGCATCGTTTAAAAAAGTGTTCACGACCTCAATTTCTGTAGGCTTATTAAAAGCGAAAGAAAAATGTACCATTGATTATTCAAAAGAAATTTTCTTCGTTAGCAATGACAAAAAGTGCCCTTTTAGAAATAAGACAATACAATTTCTAAAAGAAAATAATCTATCTCAGCAACAACTTCAACAGTTGGATTCTTATTCGCTTATGGAAGCGTTTATTGATGATGGAAAAGGAATAGCTTTTTTACCGATTAAAAATGATAAATTGGTACCAATTGAAGATGTTCCAGTTGAGAAATTAGCTGTTCATTTTTTTACAAATCAAAACTCTTTCAAACAAATCCCTGATGAACTATTTGGTTAATAAAAAATCCCTCCTTTATGAATCTAAAAGAGGGATTTTCATATTCTATACAATTGATTTTTCACACATTTTGCTCCACTTTTGCACTTTTCTCCTTCTTATTCCGTTTCATATTCTTCAGCCCCTTAACCGTGCCAACTAATCCTTTCGGGAAAACTAGCAATACGATAATGTACAATAAACCAAGAATAATCGTCCATCGTTCAAAGATCGGATACTCTGTAGCTAGTTCTGATAAATAATATTTTAGGGCTTCAATAATTCCAGCTCCTGCAATTGCTCCAATTAACGTTCCAACCCCACCAATCATCGTCATCAAGAGTGCATTTAATGTCATTTCAATTGAAAATACAGTCGTATTGACAAAACGCAATGTGATCACAAATAAACCACCGCTAATCGCAGCTACTACTCCTGCAACAATGCTAGCAATAATTTTATAATGAAGCACTTTATATCCGAGTGCTTCAACACGTTGCTCATTTTGTGAAATTGCTTTTAATACTTTTCCAATAGAAGATTTGGTGAAAAGACGTAAGAGAACAAAAATGATAAGTAAACATATAAGTGTTACATAATAAAACGTAAAACGATTACGGAATACGTCTGGTACACCAAATGTAAAACCATCTCCTCCGTGAGTGAGCCCACGCCATTTTTCAGCAAGGACGAAAAACAACTGTGAAATAGCAAGTGTTAACATTGCATAAAAATGACTTTTCAGCCGTAAAGAAAGTAAACCAATTACATAACTAACGATTGCTGAAATGATAATTGCAGCTACTATTCCAATTAAAAAGTTCGTTATTGATACGCCTTGTCGATCAAATAAAAGCGCTACCCCATATGCTCCTATCCCAAAGAACATACAATGACCGAACGATACAATTCCTGTATACCCAAGCAATACATCAAAACTCATTGCAAAAATAGCAAAGATGAAGATTTGAGTGAACAAAATTAACAAGCTCCTTGAATCATTTACGAACGGAAATACACTTAAACAAATGAGCATACATACTCCGAAGTATACTTTAATTCGGTCCGATGTGTTGTTCACCATTTCACCCCTTTTCACTAACAAGTCCAGTTGGCTTCACTATTAAGAAAAATAGTAACATTAACATATTAATTGCAAGTGATACATCTGGTATAAAATACGCTGTAAAAGCACCAGCTAATCCGACAATTAAAGAAGCAATAGCTGAACCTTGTACGCTTCCTAATCCACCGATAATTACTACTATAAAAGCTAAAATTGCATACTGCATGCCCATCTCGGCGAAAATAACGCCCGAATACGGTGCTAATAAGAATCCTCCCAAAGCTGCCATCCCTGCTCCTAATAAAAAGACGAAAGAAAATATCGCTTTTACATTAATACCAAGCGCTTGAACCATTTCTTTATCCATTACACCTGCACGGATCATAAGACCTATCTTCGTCTTTTTAAGTAATAGTAGTAGTGCGATGTAAATAATTATCCCAATCAAAATAACAAATAGACGATATTTAATTAATATAATACCTCCGAATGTAAAACTTCCTTGTAACCATAACGGTAATTTTGCACTAATAGGGTTTGGCCCCCAAAATATTTTAATACACTCACTAAGAACGAGCATTCCTCCAAGCGTAACGAGCAGCTGTCGAACATGATTTCCATATACCGGTCTAATAAGAAACCTTTCTAAAATAAATCCTAGGAACATTCCCATGGCTACTGCTCCAACTAAAGCTAATATATAACTTCCTGTCATATTAAATAACCAAACACCTGTAAATGCTCCCCATGCAAATAAACCACCGTGTGCAAAGTTTAAAACGCTCATTAGACCGAAAATAAGTGAAAGACCTGATGCTAACAAAAAAATGAGCATCCCTGTTGAAATCCCATTTACAAATAAATTGATTAACACATCCACCCTTTTCACCTCGGATTCATGTTAAGAGATTCCTAAATATTTATGACACATTTCCTTATCCTTTTTTAATTCATTCATAAAACCGTTATGAACAATTCGTCCGTTATCCATAATGTAAAAATAATCACCAATTTGACTAGCCATCATAAAATTTTGCTCAACAAGTAAAACTGTTGTTTTCTCTTTCATCTTCAAAATAGCTACCATTAATTTCTCCACCATTATCGGGGATAGCCCTTTGCTCGGCTCATCAATAAGTAATAATCCATCACTATTAATAAACGCTCTTGAAATAGCCAACATTTGCTTTTGCCCTCCGCTCAAGAGCCCACTTTTCTTATTCCAAAACTGCTTTAAATCCGGAAATAGTTCCAGCATCCACTCTATTTTCCCTTCTACTTCTTCACCTTTCCCCCTAGCAAGAGCGAATGTTTCTTCTACTGTCAAATCATGAAAAATACCTTGATTTTCTGGTACATACCCTATTCCTTTCCTTGAAATTAAATGTGTAGGTAATCCACTTACTTTTGCACTATCATAATAAATTTCACCATCTGCAATCCGGTGAAACCCCATAACTGAACGTAATGTCGTTGTTTTCCCTGCCCCGTTTCTACCAAACAGTACAGTAATCGTCCCTTTCTCAACAGTAAGAGATACTCCTTGCAAAATATGAAACTGATCTAAATACGTTTCTATACTATTCACTTGTAATAGTGCCACTATATAATCCCCCTAAATAAGCACTTTGTACACGCTCATCTTTCATAATTTCTTCTGGCAATCCTTCAGCCAATAACTCTCCATGAAATAAAACGATAAGATGATCTGACAAACCTAGTATCATATCCATTTTGTGTTCGATAAGTACAATTGTGCTCTCTGGATGTTTCTTAATATTTTCAATTACTTGTAATATAGCAGGGACTTCCTCAACCGAAATACCTGCCGTCGGCTCATCAAGTAATAACACATCCGTTTTTAAAGCTAATAACATCGCAAGTTCTAGCTTTCTTTTCTCTCCATGTGCCAAATCTTTCGCTAATATGTTCTCTTTCTCGTGAAGTAATACTGTTTTTAAGAAACGTCTCGCCTCTCCAACTTGTTGCTTTAATTTTGCTGAACTCGGGAAAAAACTATAGTAATCTTGTACGAATGATTGAACACTTAAACGGACATTTTCAAGTACCGTTAATTCTGGGAATATGTTTGTAAGCTGAAAAGAGCGACCGATTCCTAAGCGTGTTCGATCTGAAATCGATAGTTTTGTAATATCTTGCCCTTTAAAATACACTTCACCTGTTGTAGGTGAAATCTGTCCACTTAGTAAATTAAATAATGTTGTCTTCCCCGCACCATTTGGCCCGATAATAGAAATGAGCTTTCCTTTTTGGACAGTTAAATTTACATCTTTAATAACTTGATGTTCACCAAAAGATACACTAAGATTTTTCGTCTCTAGCAAATGTGTCACGAAATCCCTCCCTTTAAAGCCGTGAGTATGAAGGAAATATGTATAAAGAGGGTCCCCCCTCTTTATACAAAAACAACAGAAAATTCAGTCTATTTATTTTGAACTGGTGGTTCTGTTTCTTTCATCGTTAATTCTCGCTCTAACACTGGCACCGGATAATCAACACCATCTTGCTTTTTCAATGTGATAGAATACAGCGTCTGCATCGCTTGGTGGTCCTTCTCTCTAAACTTCATCTTTCCTTTCGGTGTATCAAATTCCATTCCTTCCATTTTCTTAATCAAGGTATCTACATCTGTATCACCTTTTGTTTTCTTTAAGGCTTCTACAATAGAAATTGCTGCTGACATTCCTCCCGCTGTAAACAAATCTGGCACTACACCATTAAAACGTTTTTTATGCTCTTCAACTAGCCAATCATTCACTTTATTTTTTGGAAGTGTGTGATAATATACAGAAAAACCTTGCATACCTACTAATGCATCCATTGTTTTTAATGCTGGTATATCTGGCGCACCTGTAGAAATTTTAATACCTTGCGCTTCCACATTCATATCTTTCAACTGTTTCCAAGGTGAATTTGCCCCTGCCCAAACGATAAATAAATAATCTGGTTTTGAACTAATGATATTTTGAATATTCGCTGTAAAATCTGTTGAATTTGTATCCGCGTATTGCTCATTCACAATGCTCGCACCTAATTTTTTCGCACCCGCTTTAAATGCAGCAATCCCTTCACGACCAAAAGCGTTATCTGGGGCAAATGTCGCAATCTTTACACCTTTTTTCGCAATTGCCGCTGCTCCTGCAATCGCATCTTGTGAGGAACTTCTTCCAGTTCTAAAAATATATTTATTCCAGTTCTTCCCGGTAATACTATCCGCAACTGCCGGTTCTACAACCATAATCTTTTCATATTCCCCGGCCAGTGGTAAAACCGCTAACGTATCACTTGAACTAGACGATCCAACTAAAAAATCAACTTTCTCTTCTTCTAATAACTTCGTAGCTTTTTTAACTGCTACATCAGCTTTCGTTTCTGTATCTTCTACAACAAACTTAATCTTTTTCCCATCTACTTTCCCAGTTCCACCAGTTGCATAGTCTAACCCTAATTCAAATCCGTTCACTGTTTGTTTTCCATACGATTCTAGCGGTCCTGTTAAAGAAGCAAGAACTCCTACCTTAATCGTTTTTTCATCCTCTGTACTTGTTTTCTTTCCTGAACAAGCTGCCGTTATTAATAACGAACCTAAAACACAACCAGTAAACATTGTCTTTAGCCACTTACGTTTTTTCATCGACATTGTGATCCTCCCCATACTTTACTTTCTGATAGAATCAAACACGCCAAAATCCCCTGTCCGTAATCATGACTAACTAATTCGATAGATAATGGAAAACTCTTGTAGTACCCTCTACATTCGGCACAAATATATAATCACCTTCCTATGTAATGGAAACGGACATACAATCAATATATATTCTGCAATCCAATTGAAAATACTGTTTCATTTCAGTAATGATCATACAAAAAGACTAACTTATTTTTTAAGTTAGTCTTTTCACCTTAATTAGAGTTAAGTTCTACTTTCTCTAACCCTTCAGCCAATTGTTTCTTATCTAGTCCTTCTCCTATTACTACTAAGTTTGTCGGGAAACCGAAGTCTTGTTCTAATAAAGTTGGTACTCCGAACGAATATTGGAATAGGTGAGGGTATTTATCTCCACGGAATTTCACAAAACCTTTCACTCGATAAATACTATCTGGTAAATTCGAAAGCCATTCATATAATTTGTCTTGATCAATCGGTTTCGTAAATTGATATGTCATCGTTTGTATATGTAAATGCTGTTTGACATGTAGTGTCTCATGTTCCTCATCATTTGGAAATTCTGCTTCTTCTATATCTTTTAAAGATATATTACAATACTTTGTCTCATACATTTTCGCATGATTATTTATTGCCTTTACTTCTTCAAATACTGTGTTCTTATCTTCATCTGTTAGTAAATCTGCTTTATTAACAAGAATGTGACTACCAAATTTAAGTTGCTCATGCAATAGCTGTTGTACATTTGCACTTAATATACTTCGGTTTAACCACCTTACTGCATCTAAAACGACTACAATTGATTTCACTTCCAGAAAAGGAGCTAAAATTGGCGAGACACACGCGTCTAACACTTCAATTGGATGCGCAACACCTGTCGTTTCTATATAAATTACATCTGGTCTTTCTTGTTGGTATAACGAATGTAATTGTATTTCAAGCTCTTCTTTTAATGTACAACAAATACATCCTTTAAGAAGTTCTCTTAAAACATTCTCTTTTCCAATAATATCTGTATCTACCGAGTATTCACCAATTTCATTCATTAATACTGCAACTTTTCTATTCTTCTTTTTCTCTGCTAACAATAAATTTTGTAATAATGTTGATTTTCCACTACCTAAAAAACCACCTAATATATGAATCTCCACTTTATTCATTCAACCGACCATCCATTTCTTTACTTCAAATGTATTCAAAGCGTAATAATTACGATTTATATTTATCATTTTATTAAAAGAATGACCATTTGTAAATATAAGAGATTCACTGTTCATTTACTTCATATGCAACTCTAACTCCAGACTCAATTGCCCCTTGCATCCATCCATGTGTTAATGTCGTATGCTCTCCTGCAAAGTGTACTTTTCCAGATGGTGGTGTAATATACGGAAATAACTCGAGCTCTTGGCCTGGTTCGAAAGCTGTAAATGCACCGCAAGAATACGGATTTTTACTCCAGCTAAAAGATGTTCCAGTGACAAACTCACTATAGACGATGTCACCGTATATTTCCGCTAAATTTTTTAATGCGTAACGAATACGATCTCTTTGCGGGAGACTATCCCATGTTAACGCCTCATCTGCCCACGTATAACTTGCTATAACGATAGCTGGTCCTGGAGTATGAATGCCATAACTCGGATAGTATGTAAAACGTATCGGTAAATCAGTAATAGATTTACCTCCACACTGTCCCGCTTTCTCCCAAAATCTACTTTTAAACTCTATTGCAATTTTAGTTGCAGCAATATAATTTAATTCACGAATTGCTCTTTTTTTAAAATAAGAGAATAAATAGTATGGCTGAACTTCTACAAACCTTAACGCTGAAAATGGAATTGTAATAATAGCAAAATCACTTGTTATTGTAAATTGCTCTAACGTTTGTTCATGATTTCCTTGTAACATTACTTTATTATCTTCTTGTATAATTTTATCAACCTTATACTGCATTAAAATATGTTCCCTTAATTGTGGTAAAAATGCATTCGATAACTTATCCATTCCACCAGTTATTTCATAATATTTCGTTGTTGAAGTAAAGAAAATCATTTCACGTAATACTTCAATTAAGGACATTCCCATATAAGCTTCCATATCAAGAAGTACCCCAATCATATCTATTGCACCATCTGAATAATACTCCATTAAAAATGAACCAAGCGAATACGTTTTATACTTTTTTTCAACGATAAGCCAGTTTTTATCAGGATCCTTCTTAATATAATTTAGTATTGGTTCTAATACCTCAATCATTAGCTCTTCTGCCGTTTTTCCTCTTTCTTTATCCAAAACCGGATATTCAAGTACACTTGGATCATTTTCAAACACATTCAATCTCGTTTGAATGTTATTCGTATAAATGATATCTGCAAAAGTTTTATTTATAAAAAGGTTTAAAGGTAGTTTAAATTTATGAATATACGCTAAGGTTAACTTATGGGTGTCAGGGATTCTCATCGGTCCCGCATTAAAATATAAACCCACACTAAATGGTTCCCGAATCGTATACACTCTGCCACCTATTCTGTTATTTGCTTCTATAATCGTTACTTCGTGCCCAGCCTCTTTTAATAAAGACCCTGCAACTAATCCAGAAATCCCTGCACCTGCAATCGTAATCCGTTTTGGGTTATTCTTTTTAACAAGCCCTGTATGAATAATATGAAGCATTTCTTCCATTGTTAATGGGTTCCCCATACCATTTCCCCTTTTACAAAGGATTTTACTGAATTATATTCGGTTCACTGAATTCCTATGTTTTGTTCGCAGATTTGCACGGATACATTTTCAAATACTTGAATATCTTTTATAAAATGTAATAAACTAGATATGACTCTATAGAAGTAAGACGTATTATCTTACATAACAAAACCAATGAAATTGCGAGGAATTTTGAAATGAAAAAAGGTATTAACCGTGTTGTATTAGTAGGAACAGGAGCAGTTGGATGTAGTTATGCTTACTGCATGATTAACCAAGCCGTAGCTGAAGAATTTGTTTTAGTCGATGTAAATGAAGCAAAAGCTGAAGGGGAAGCAATGGATTTAAGTCATGCTGTTCCATTCGCCCCAGCTCCAACTAGAGTATGGAAAGGCAGCTACGAAGATTGTAAAGATGCTGACCTTGTAGTTATTACAGCTGGATTACCACAAAAGCCAGGCGAAACACGTTTAGATTTAGTTGAGAAAAACGCTAAAATCTTTAAACAAATCGTTCGCAGTATTATGGATAGCGGATTTGATGGCATCTTCTTAATCGCAACAAACCCTGTAGATATTTTAACTTATGTAACTTGGAAAGAATCTGGTTTACCGAAAGAACGTGTAATCGGTTCTGGTACAACGCTTGATTCTGCTCGTTTCCGCTATATGTTAGGTGAGTACTTCGATATTGGTCCACACAACATTCACGCTTATATTATCGGAGAACACGGCGATACTGAACTTCCAGTTTGGAGCCATGTTTCCGTTGGTATCCAAAAACTACAAACACTGCTTGAAAAAGACAACACGTATAATCAAGAAGATTTAGACAAAATTTTCATAAACGTCCGTGATGCAGCTTACCATATTATTGAGCGTAAAGGCGCAACTTATTATGGTATCGGTATGTCACTTCTACGTGTTACAAAAGCAATTTTAAACGACGAAAATAGTGTATTAACTGTGTCAGCTTACTTAGAAGGTCAATACGGTCAAAAAGATGTTTATATCGGGGTACCTGCTGTTTTAAATCGCGGCGGTGTTCGTGAAATTTTAGAGGTTGAATTAAGTGAAGATGAAGAATTAAAATTCGACCACTCTGTTCAAGTATTGAAAGAAACAATGGCTCCGGTTCTTTAATTAAGATAAAAAGCAATCCAATTTATTTTGGATTGCTTTTTATTTTCATTATCTCCTATGACTTTTTAGTGATTTTCTATCATTTCTTATTTTTTAGTCGCATCCTCATTATTTATATCAAGTACATCTAATAAAAAGATAAAGATTGGTATCCCGATAATAAGCCCCCATATTCCGAGGAAATGCTCTGAGAAGATAAGAATCATAAATGTGTAGAATATTGGTAAATTTGTTTTTGCAGACATAAACTTCGGATTTAAAAAATAACTTTCAAGAGCATGGATTACTGTTATGAATACGAGTATGTATACTACGTACATAACTCCGCCTACGTTGTAAGCAATGATACAAAGTGGAAACAAAGAAATAATCACACCTGCAACAGGAATCAACCCTAGTAAGAAAATCATAACAGCTAATACAAGTAGCTGTGGAAATCCTAAAACGATTAATGCAATGACAGTAAGAATACAATTTACAACGGCAATTAAAAACTGAGCCTCAATTACTTTGCCGAACGATCTTGCAAATCTTTCACCAAAATATGCAATTTCCTCATAAAAGATTTTTAACTTACTATCTTTAAACTTAGATGTAAATGTAATAATACGCTCTTTTTCTAATAAGAAAAATAAGCTTAAAATTAGAGATAATAATATTTGTAAACTTACCTTCCCTATATTTGCTATCGATTGATAGATGACATCTACACCTTGTTCTATATATTTTGATACTTCCATCCCATTAATTGTCGAAAGTGCATATTTAACGATTTCATTATCAGGTGGATTTTGAAAAAATAGTTTAAACTGATAAATTAATTGTGAAATTTGTATCGTCAGCACAGGTAAATATTTATATAACGTTGTGCCTATAAAGGAAACCAATATTATATATAAACATGCAATAACAATTTTCCGGTTTACTTTCAATTTTCTTGAAATAAAACGTTGAAATCGATCCATTAAAAACGTCAGTATAAACGTAATTAATATTAAATTAATCATACTTTTTAATGCGTATAATACAAGCGCTACTATTATTAAAACGAGAAACCGTTGAAACCCTCTACTTCGAAAAAAACTCTTTACTTCATTCATTAAGAATTAACCTCCCCCTTCAATGGATGGAAATTGAATATATTACATCTTATGAACTGCTATAGACAATCTTTCTTACTAATTGAGAAGAATCCTTTTTTTCTTTTCATATTGTTAGATTCCAGTTATTTTTCATATAATCTTTTATAAACTAGGTAATTTTCTATTTTTAGACTGCTGTTCATACACATATCCAATATTGAAAAGCTCTTTTTCACCAAACTGTTTCCCTACAAACACTACACCGATTGGTTCTCCATTTTTATCATATCCAGCAGGAACCGCTAATTCCGGATAACCAGCTACAGCTGATAGAAGAACTTCATCGTTATTAATCATAACTAGAGCATCCAAACCTTTTTCTACTAAATACCTATCTAGCTCTTTTCTTGCATTTTCTTGACTCGTTTGCACTACGTTTTCAAACTCTTCTTTCGTTATAACAGATTTTTCAGACCCTTCAATTAATGTTTGTCCGTATTTTATTCGTCTTTTACTATCCTTTTTATTAAACGCTATAATCTCTTCTAACGATTTTACCGGTACATTCTTTTGCTGTGAAAGATAGTCGTTTACATTATGCTTGAACTCATATTCTAATGTTTGCAAATTATCTACACCCTCAGCACTTAACTGGATATTATCAGTTAATATCGCACCTGCATCTTGAAGGTCTTTTCTAATTTTTTCTGCTACTGCTTTTCTATTTTCATCTTGTTGGTCTACAGAAAAAAGAAGCCCTATCTTTTTCCCTTTTAATCCATCTATCGATAAATCCTTTGTATAATCAATTCTTTCTTTATCTTTCATTTTTTCTGTCATAACATCTTTTTCGTCATAACCTATCATTGCATTAAATAATGTTGCTGCATCTTTTACCGTTCTTGCCATAGGTCCTGCTGTATCAAGAGTTTCAGCTAACGGAATAATTCCTGTTCTGCTTACCATACCTAAAGATGGACGTAACCCAACTACTGATTGCTGCGCCGCGGGTGCAACAATCGATCCCGTCGTTTCTGTTCCAATTGCAAGCGGTGCAAAATCTGCTGCAACTACTGTAGCAGATCCTGAACTTGATCCTGAAGTATCGAATGTAATCGGACCGTACGGGTTTAAATTTTGTCCTTTCTTCCCGCTATACCCACTTGGCATTGTAAAAGATAAATAGTTCGCCCACTCAGACATATTCGCTTTTCCTAAAACAAATGCTCCTTCTTCTTTCAACTGCTTCACAATTGTTGCGTCTTGATCTGCAATCCAATCTTTTAATACATAAGTTCCTGCACTAGTCGGCATCACTTTTTCCGTCTGTACATTATCTTTTACAACGACAGGAATACCATATAAATTCGAATTTTTGTTTCTACCCCGCTCTTGATCTAACTTTCTTGCTTCTTCCATCGCATTAGGATTTATCTCTGTAACAGAATTTAATGTTATTCCATTTTGATCATGTTCTTGTATTCTAAAGAGATAAATACTCGTTAATTCTTCATATGACAACTTTCCATCATCAATCATTTTTTGAAGCTCATCTACAGTCGCATTTACGACTTCTTTTTCTTTTATCTTTACATTTTCTATATTGATTCCTTTAAGCTGATTATGTATCGGTTGTAGCACTCTTTCTTTATCATATACAATACGCTCAGGTTCCTTTGGAAAATAATTTTTATACACGTAATATCCACCAGCACACGCTAATAAGACAATGCCTCCAGTGATAGACAGCGTTACCTTTACCCATTTCTTCATGTTGCTTCCTCCACTCTATAAGATGCTTAGCTATACAAAAAAGAGAGTTACCTTTTACTTAACTCTCTCCAATCAAAATGCTAAATGAAAAAATGAAAGATTTCAATCTAATTACTTCTTTTTTTGCATTTGCTTTGCTAACATTTCTTTCACTTGATTATACGTTAACCCTGAATTTTTATTTAAACGCTTTACTTCCTCAACATCAGTACCTACCACTGTATATTTTTTCTCATCATTCATTTTTCTAATTCCCTTCTCACCGTATTATTTCTTATATTTCTTCCCTAAATACGCATAAATTAACACCACTACAAAAAAGGAAGCTGTTTTTAAGCACAGCTTCCTTCTCGTTACATATTGTATTTCTTAATAAAATTTCACTACATCTTCAGTAGGTAAGAACGTTCTTTCTGCTGGTTGTTCGTTTGGTTCACCAAATGGCATTTGACCTACTAAGCTCCACTCTGCCGGAATGTTCCAAGTTTCTTTCACTTCAGCATCTACGATTGGGTTGTAATGTTGTAATGACGCTCCAATTCCTTCAGCAGATAATAGCATCCACACAGTATGTTGTAACATCGCATTTCCTTGATGAGACCAGAATGGGAACTGATCTTTATATAATGGCGCATTTTCTTGCATTTTTTCTACAGTTGCTTGATCTTCAAAGAATAGAACTGTTCCTACACCTGCATGGAAGCCTTTTAGTCTTTCTACAGTCGCTTCAAAGTTTTCTGCTGGTACGCGGGCTCTTAGTGTTTCTTTAACGATATCCCAAAACTTTTCATGCTCTCCATCCATTAATACAACCATACGACCACTTTGCATATTGAAAGATGTTGGTGCGTGTAAAGCTATTTTTAACACTTCTTCAATTCTTTCTTTCGTAATTGCATCGTTTTTTGCTACTTTACGAATTGAACGGCGGTTCACGATTGCTTCTTTTAAGTTTGTTGTAGTTGCTGACATTTTAATTCCTCCAAATGTTTGTTTTATAATTTATTTTGTTATTTCATAACAAGCGAATTAGCAATATCCATCGGTATTACATTGCATACCTTCAAATGAATTTGTTTTATCCTTTTCAATTTCTTTATCAATGACCCTTTCTAGTGTTTCTTTACTAGCAAGCCCTTGAATGACTTCATCTCCAATCATGACAGTTGGAACAGCCATAATATTCGCTTCATCATATGCGTGTTGAATTGCTTCTTGATGCTTTTCTTTATATTTACGAGTTACTAAAGCATCTTTAAATTCCGCCTCAGGAAGTCCTACTTCTACCGCTAATTTTGTTAACACATCAATATCTTCAATGTTTTGCTCTTCTTGGAAAAATGCTGTGAATACGCGGTGATGATACTCATTACCTAGTCCACGTTCTTTTGCAAATTGACATCCTTCGAAAGCTAAATGTGTATATGGATGTGGTGAAACACGTGGCAAGCGCATATCAATTCCTAACTTCTTCGCTGTCGGAAGAATGAAAGCATCCCATGAACCTAATTTTTCTGGTTCATTCCATGGATCTATTTTTGAATATGGACTTGGACGTAATTCAAATGGCATCCATTCAATCTCTACATCTTTCTCTTTCGCTAACTCATCTAATGGACCTTTTGCTAAAAAACAAAACGGACATATAAAATCTGAGTATACTTTCATTTTTACAGTCATAACTTTTACACCTTACCTTTATCGTTGTAATCAAATCAGTTACATTAATGACAAAAAAATATAAATATGATTTAAGCATTCATTTTTTCTTGCAAAGTTTCAAACAACTGCCCCATTGTAATATTTCTCAAAACTTCTTCCATCGCGGATTGTGCTTGAATTAAAATGATTTCTAACACCGCTTGAATATTCGCCCCAATTGGACAATCTGGATTCGGTTTCTCGTGAATATGAAATAGCTTGTCTTCTTCGACTACGTTCACTGCATGATACACATCTAACAATGTGATTTCATGTAAATCCTTTAGTAATCCCGCGCCACCCGGTCCACGATTTACGTAAACAAAGCCAGCTTGTTTCAAGTACGACATGATTTTACGAATGACTACTGGATTTGTATTGACACTCTCAGCCATATAGTCTGAAGTACAAAGTGAAGATGGATTGTTTTTCAAAATAGATAAAATATGAACAGCTATGGAAAAGCGGCTACTAATTTTCATCGTAATCACCACCTCGATGTAATCATTATAGTTACAACTGAAAAATAAGTCAATCCTTTTCATAGATTTTTTATAAGTAAATTAAAAAGTGTCCCATTATGATATATGAGACACCTCTTTTTATTCTGCAAATAGCGATTGAAATTCTTCAATAAATAGCTGCACAGCGATTGAAGAATCCTTTAATGAAGGAACAGCTAAAGCAATTTCTCTCCATACTTGTGGTTCCAATTCTCTCGTTTGCACATTTTTTGGTAAATTCGTTAAAGATAATTCAGCTAATATTGCAATGCCTAATCCTTCTTGAATCATATTTAAAGCTGTAGTAACTGTCGAAATTACATACTCAGCCCGAAGTGGTACGTTTGCTTGTTTAAACATATCAATAATAGGTGGTTCGTATCCGCCCTTACATAATATGATTGGTTCATTCTCTAAATCACTAATTGTAATAGAGTCCTTCTTACAGAGAGGATGATCCTCTCTTAAGATAGCAACCATTTTCCCCTTCGTTAATGGAACAATCTCCATATCTTTATTAGGCAAAATAACAATTCCTATATCAATAACCCTCGATACTAACCAATCTTCAACTTCTTTAATCGTTCCTTCACAAAGAACCACTTCTAATTTCGGATACTTCTCCTTAAAAAGGTTTATCATTTTGGGTAAGAAATGTGCAGAAGCACTCGGAAAACTACCAATTCGAATCGTCCCAACTTCGTGTCCTTTCTCCATCGCAACTTCTTGTTCAATCTTCTCTACACCGTTCAAAATCTCTCTAATATGTACAAGAATCCTGTTTCCTACATCCGTAACGAGGAGCCCTTTTCGTTTATCACGTATAAGAATAGTAACTCCTAACTCTGACTCAATACTTGAAATCGCATGACTAACAGCTGGCTGCGTCATATTTAATACCCTGGCAGCTTTCGTAAAACTACCTAACTCAACAGTTTTTATTAATACTTGCAGTTGTGTAATGGTCATAACTAATCACTTATACTCCTCATAAAAAAGATTCATTTTATTTATTACAGTCGATATCATATCATAGTGAAATGAATAACAACAAGGAGGTCTTTCAGTGACACAGCTTTCTCGAACTAAGACGGCCATCATCCTTACCTTTCTCGTTTTCATGTGGGGAATCAATTGGCCTTTATCAAAGTTTGCCCTGCATTATACACCACCTGTTTTATTTGCAGGCGTTCGAACTTTAATTGGAGGATTCATTTTACTCCTGTTCGCATTACCGAAATACAAAGAGTTACATTTAAAAGAAACGTGGCATTTATACGTTATTTCTTCTTTACTTAACATCATTATATTTTACGGATTACAAACTGTCGGCCTTCAATATATGCCTGCTGGGTTATTTTCCGCCATTGTATTTCTACAACCAGTTTTACTCGGTATTTTCTCGTGGATATGGCTTGAAGAATCAATGTACGGCTTGAAAATTTTCGGGCTTGTTCTCGGATTTATTGGTGTAGGTGTTATTAGCTCTAGCAGTTTAACAGGACATATTTCTATCATTGGAATCCTTCTCGCGTTAGGATGCGCTATCGGCTGGGCACTTGGCACAGTATTTATTAAGAAGACTGGTCACCGTGTTAATGCCATTTGGATGGTAACACTTCAGCTTATTATTGGTGGCCTTTGCTTAATTGGATTTGGTTCAGAGTTTGAAAGCTGGTCTAGTATCGCTTGGAGTATGCCATTTGTTAGCGTACTTCTCTTTATTTCATTCTTTGTTATTGCAATGGGGTGGCTTGCATACTTCACACTTGTTGGAGCTGGTGAAGCAAGTAAAGTTGGGGCTTATACATTCCTCATTCCACTAATAGCTATTATTGTAAGTTCAATTTTCTTACATGAGGCTATTACCATTAGCTTATTCACCGGACTATTATTTATTGTTGTGAGTATTTGTTTTGTAAATATAAAACCGAAAACACTTGCTGTAAGGCAGCAAGTTGAATTGAAATAAACGTAAGAAAGAGCCTACTGTTTGTAGGCTCTTTCTTACGTCTTACTTTTTACGACGTACTACAAAAACACACGCACCAACCGACGATACAATCGCCAAAATAGATAAGACAATCGCTATTACTTGCATATTACTAGTACCTTCATTCTTTTCTACACTAGACACTTCACCATGTTCTCCTGTTAATGACGTACCTTTTGCAATTGTAGTAAGTGAATGCGGTTTTTCAGCTTTTTCATCACCTGTCCATTCAACAATTTCTCCATCTTTATATTGTTGATATGCGTCCCAAGCTATTTTTTGCTCTTTATCCGGATTTTTAGCGACGAAAGTAAATCGCTGGAACTGACCTGTTAAAATTCCTTCCCCTGTCGCTTCCCATACTACAGTTTTAACTTTTCCGGCATTATCTTTTTGCTCCTCAGCTTTCCATCCTGGCACTGGTTCATACTGTTGGAACTCCACTCCAGACGGTATTTTCAGTGTAACTTTTGTCGTTGCTACATTTTTTTCAACTGGTACTTTTATTGTATAAGTCTCCCAAGAACCAACGTCAGAAGTTGCTGGTTTTACAGTGACGTGCGCACTAACAGGTAACGAAAACATTCCCATTGCAATAATTGTTGCGATCATTGTTGTTCCTAATTTTTTTATACGTTTCATTTTCTATTTACTCCTTTTCATCTATAACATCTGTTTATCCTGCTACTCGCTAGCAGCATGATTGGTAAAATTTTATCTGCCACCTACAATAAATTTAAAATCTGTATCGAAACTATCAAGAGATTTTGTTAATCCATGAACATGTATATTCCAGTTTCCTGTCATGTTAATATACATACCTTCTGCTTCATATTCTCCTGGTGAAACTACTGAAACTTTAAATGAACCTTTTCCCATGTTCATATCTAATGATTGAGTCGTCAATATCATTTGTTCCATATCAGTAACAAGCTGTCCCTTTTCGTCCTTTAGTGTAATATGGAATTTATTTTGTCCTACCTTATTCGGACTTACATTTAGCGTAAGTTCATATCCATTATCTAATTGCTTACTCTCTGTAAATGGTCCAGTAGGAGGCATCGGTGGTGTTTGTACGTTTGTCATAAAAGCTACGATTACGAAAATGATAATTCCAATGACAAACTCTACTTTCACCGTAGCTCCTAATCCTTGCTGCGCTCGCATTCTCCCTTTCATATAATGAATAATTCCCAATATCCCCATGAAAATGAATAAAAGTATCTTTGTTAATAAAGCCAATCCATACTTCGTATCAAATAACGAGTGGATTGTTGGAATAAAAAATGTACTGTTAAAAAGGCCTGTTATTAAAATCACGATGACAGCACCTGTTGCCCACGGTGAAAAACGCTTAATCATATCCCAATACATATGCCACTTGTTATCCTCTTTACGTAAAAGAAGAATAATAGATGATAAACCACCAACCCATAATGAAGCTGCGAATAAATGTAGAAAATCCATAACGACAGCAATGTCTTTAAACTTTAAACCGTATGCGTGACTATTAAAGGCCTTCATAACAAGTAACCCTATAAACAATAGTATTGGAATGCTCCATACTTTAAACGATGAAAACTTCTCATGCTTCATCGCAAAATACGTAACAATTATAAGCAAACTAATAAGAACCATTTGGGTAATCCATACATATCCAAAAACAGAAAGCTGTAACGTTTCTTTTAATAGTAAAGGATCGAATGCTTCTAGCCATGAAACATCAGCATTTATTTTCGCTTGCAATGGTAGATTGAATAACAAGCTAATAAATATCCCAAATAAGGAGATCCATATTATGTTCTTACTCCTTGATCGAACCGAGGTTGCATTCCCTTTATACATAATAAGATTAAAGAAGAGAACTCCTAAAAATAGCGAGAAACTTGTATATAAAATTCCACGTTCCATAATCATATCGATTTGCGGGACATACCCCATCTCTTCCACTTGTATATCGTCTGTTCCCGCTTCCGCTAATCCAATACGGAATGGAATAACCCCTTGAATTGGATGCCCATCAGCTGAAATAGCTTTCCACTGAATAGAGTAGAGACCATTTTTGAGATTTTCTTTTAATCCGGCTTCTAATAGTTTTTTATTTTTTTTATCAATATGAGCATCTTTTAAATCGACCCTTTTACCTGATGTATCTCTCACGTACAATGTATTAAAACTTGAAACTTGTATGTCCTCATCGAATTCGATTTTCACAACAGATGGTGCTCTCTTCAACGTTTCATTTTCCATAGGGTTTGATTTCACAACGTACGCATGAGCAGATGCACTTTGCGGTATCAATATGATAAGCGCACACACAAGTAATAGCCATGTCCCTAATCTTCTCATTACTTTCACACTCATTTCACTTCTTTCTTCCTCATTGCTCTATTTTCATTACTTTAACTTCCGAAGTTTGATTCTCGGGCGAAATATTAACCTGATTAAATATAAACTTCTAGAAAGTATAACTCTTTATTTCTCTTCCACCTTTAAACTTCTAATACGATAGTAACTATCACGATAGATACAACTTACAATTTTAAAGTAGATTGTTATTATATCATAAAATATATTAATGTAAGTTCTTGAAGAAGAAAAGTTATCGTGAATCATTTGTGAAGAAAATGTGAAATACATAAATAAAAAGGTGTTACGTTATTACGTAACACCTTTTTAAAAATACCCTTCTTCTATTTCTCTTCCGGATAATCACAATACTCGATAATCGTTCCTTCTGTATCCGCTGGGTTAAGATAAATTAACCTTCTACCGTGCTTATTAATGCGCAGTGTATGCTCTAACGTTCGAATTCCTTGTTCTTTCAATTCCTCTAAAGCTACATCTAAATCATCTACTCGATACGCAACATGATGTACACCTTTACCTTTTTGTTTTATAAATCGGGCAATTGGTGAAGTGGTGTTATTTGTCGGCGCAAGTAATTCAATTCTATCTCCATCCACTTCAAGAATGGCTACTTCGCTTTCTACACCTGGTGCCTCACTTACGTAACGATCTATTAATTCTCCTGATAGAACCTGTTCATAAAAACGTATGGTACTATCTATATCACGAACTGCGATTCCGATATGATCAATTGTTTTTTTCATTTTATTTCCCCTACTACTTTATTTTTTCTCATTATTAATAGTAACAAAAAAAGTTATAGAAACAAGTTCTATAACTTTTTTATTTAACCTATTTTCTTATCCGCTCTAGTTGCTGGTTGAACTTGATTTTTTGCTTTTACAACGCTAATGCCATATCCGATAAATCCACCGATAATCGCTGGGAAGATCCAGCCTAATCCTACTTCCTGCATCGGAAGGAATTTAGTGAACACTTGGCTTACTACTTCAATGTTAACTCCAGCTGCACTTAATCCATCGAATAAGCTGATGATAAATGTTACGATTAAGCTCACTTGATAAACTTCAGCTCTTCCTTTGAATAATGAATGGAAGAATGTTAAGAAAATCAATACGATTGCTAGTGGATAAATTGCTGTTAATACTGGAACAGAAACTGCGATTAACTGTGTTAATCCTACGTTTGCAACAATTGCACTAAATACACATAGCGTGATTGCAATTGCTTTGTAAGGAACATTTGGGAATAACTTATGGAAGAATGAAGAACATGCTGATACAAGTCCCACACTAGTTGTTAAACAAGCTACTGTAATCATTAATCCTAATAATACTCCGCCATATGATCCGAAATAGTAGTTAGAAACTTTCGCTAATACTTCTCCGCCGTTTTCTAAATGTCCAAGCTTTGCAACACTTGAAGCACCCATATAAGAAAGAGCTGTATAGATAATTGCTAAAATAGATGCTGCAATTATTGTCGCTTTTGCACAAACGACCATAATTTGTGTTTTCGTTTTCGCACCTTTTTCTTTAATAGCATTGATGATGATAATCCCGAATACGAATGATGCAAGCGTATCCATCGTTAAGTATCCTTCTTGGAATCCTTTAAAGAATGCATGTGATGTATAAGCTTCCACTGGTGCTTGCATATCTCCAATCGGATGTATAAAAGCAACGATTACTAAAATACCGATGAAAGTCAACTTAATTGGCGTTAAAATTTTTCCAACAATATCGACAATTTTCGCGGGATTTAGCGAAAAAAAACAAGTGATGCTAAAGAATATAATTGTGAAAAGAATTAAAGGTGTAGAACCTACTCCCTCTGGCATAAACGGCTTAAGACCAATTTCATAAGATACATTTCCTGTTCTCGGTATTGCAAATAATGGACCGATCGCTAAGTATAAAACTGTTGTAAATACAATCCCGAACACTGGGTGAGCACGACTTGCTAATGACTGCAAATCATCTTTACCTGAAAAACCAAATGCTAGTACACCTAGTAATGGTAATCCAACACCAGTTACTAAAAATCCAGCGTTAGCAATCCATACATTCTCTCCAGCTGATTGACCAAGCATCGCTGGAAAAATTAAATTTCCCGCTCCAAAAAATAGTGCAAATAACATTAATCCAATAACTACTATGAACGAAAACGGTACTTTATTCGCCATAATATAACCCCCATTCAAGTTTCCTTATCTCATTTTCCAATTTTAACTAATTGAATTTTCTGAATATTTAATTTAAGTATCAACTATTCTTGAATTCATTATAGTTTGCTATATAATATTTTGCAATACTATTTTCGAACTTTTCTTTTATTTTATAAATATACATTTTTTAACATGAAAAATAGACTAAAAAACCAACATGGTCATCCATGTTGGTTTTTCCATTTACTATCATGAATTAAAATTTTGCTGCTACTTTTTTAACGTTTTCTAGACCTTCTTCAACAATTTGTTGTGAACGATCTGGATATTGATTGTGTCCTTCAATTACAACTGTCTCTGGATTTGTAATTCCCCAGAATCCAAGTACAGTTGTTACGTAATTAACTGCCATTTCCATAGGAGCCATTTGTTCTGAAGAGTAATCTGAACCACGAGCACCTAACACAACTACTTTCTTACCACCAACTAAACCTTCTGGACCATTTGCTGTATATTTAAACGTTTTTCCAGCTTGAGATAAGTATGAAATATATGTGATTAATGGTGCTGGTACTGTAAAGTTCCATAATGGGAATGCAAATACAACCTTATCAGCTTCTAAAAACTGATTTAAATATTGATCTACTGTAGCAACTGCCTTCTCCTCTTCAGCTGTTAACTCCATACCTTGGCTACGTTTATATCCACCTGAAATCGCGATATTTCCGTAATAAGGAAGATCTAATGCAAATAAATCTAATTCCGTAATTTCTGTATTTGGATTTGCTTCTTTATAAGTACTTACAAATGTTTCATACATTTTTGAACTAACTGCTTGCTCCGCTGGACGATCGTTTGCTTTTACAAATAATACTTTTGACATTTTTTTATTCCCCTCTACATTCTTATTTTCTTCTTTTTTACCAAATAATGAGCTAAATAGTCCCATTTTCTTCACCTAATCTTTCTTTTCATATTCATTATTCATCATCATAAAAATTCTTATTCTAAGAAAAAGTTCCAATAGATACCTTAAGTTACGCCATTGCAACTTTTTGTTATTTAATTACCTTATGTAAGCGATTGTAATATAGTAACTTACTTTAGTCAAGTAACTTTTAATAAAAAATAAAATCTCGACTTAAAAATATTAAGCGAGATACAATTGAACACCAAATACATCTTTATTACTTGTATAATAAACTTAGAGAGGAAAATTCATATATAGAAAGGATTTATTCATGAGCACTATAGAAAAGATTCAAACTTTTATTATTCTTTTTGCTGTTACATGCGGCATCGTACTCGGACAATTTAATATGATACATACGTATTCAGACAAATTTATTGTCCCCTTCTTATTTTTCATGCTATATGGATTATTCCTTAGCATCCCATTAAAAGAAATAAAAAAAGGATTTCGCAATTTAAAATTTGCTGGAACAAGTCTTACTATTAACTTCTTATGGACACCTTTACTCGCTTGGGGGTTAGGGGCACTATTTCTTTCCGATCATCCAGCACTTTGGGTTGGATTTATAATGTTAATGGTTACTCCATGTACAGATTGGTACTTAATCTTTACTGAAATAGCGAAAGGTAATGTAGCACTTTCTACTGCAATTTTACCTGTAAATTTAATTTTGCAAGTACTGCTCCTTCCCATTTATTTATTTTTATTTGCTGGTGTCATGAAAACTGTAGCGGTTTCTGTTTTAGTAGAAAGTATTGTTATCGTAATCGTCTTACCATTTATACTTGCACACGCTACAAAATTCATTATGAATAAAATGAAAAAAGCTGAACCTCTCGAGAATAAACTCATTCCGTTTTTTAGCTCTGCTCAAATTGTATTTTTAAGTTTAGCAATAGTAGCGATGTTTGCATCACAAGGTAAATATTTACTACAAAATATGAATGTTGTTTTATTATTACTCGTTCCTGTTCTATTGTTCTTCATCATCAATTTTTTACTAGGACAATTTATCGGGCGCATGATGCATTTATCTTACAAAGATACAGTAAGTCTAAGCTTAACAACGTTAGCAAGAAACTCACCTGTTGCACTCGCTATCGCTGTAACCGCTTTTCCAGACGAACCTCTTATCGCACTTGCACTCGTTATTGGACCATTGATTGAGTTACCGGTACTAGCTTGTGTGTCACAAGTTTTGTTGCTTATTAAGAAAAAACGACAATACACATAATAAAAAACGTCCCATTTTGGGACGTTTTTTATTATGGAAAGATTACATACAACACTTATTTCTTATTTATCATTACAAATGAAATTACCGAAACTACAAACATAATAATACCAATTATAATAAAGTGAAACTTTAATCATTGGGGGTTTTGTTCATCCCCCAATGATTATTAGCCCTCACCACTCCCGCATTAACAGATCCTTTCTAATTAAAAATGATAGGAAACGTAAATATAACGAAAGCTGCCCAAAGTCCGTATATTGGCAAATACTTCGTAACGGCATCTTGGATAGCTTTTGGTCCTGATTTGTTTTGCAAGAAACGCATATAGGAAAACATAATCCAAATGAGATTTGCCCAAATCAGTACATTTACTCCTAAAACAGCAAGTCTATTAGGCGTAATCCCGTAAGAAGAAAGTCTGAATACTATGGCTGACAATGCGACAGTGTCAATAATAAGTGCCAGAACAATTAAGGAAAAATTTATATAATCTGAAATGTTCTTTTTCTCGTCCGAGTCACTTTCAACGATAGAAAATATAGTAACAGCCAATACACCAAGGAGTATTCCGTTGAAAGCCATTAGGAAATTGCGATCCAAGAACGGATTTTTCCCGACCCAAATTACCGTTATAAGATAGATAAGCAACGTGATCAGGACGAGAGGACTAAAAATTTTAGATATGTATGGTGTAATATTTTTAGCAAGCCTAAGATTCATTGATACTAAGTATGTAGCCACAATAGCGAGAGCCGCTGCTCCAAATAAAATAACATTACTAAAATAGAATTCTCCTATATCTAAGTCAACAAAGCTAAATAAACGCATGGTGAATATTGCTAGTATCATTCCGCTCACTGCCATGCTCCCGTAGAGAAGACAATATTCTAAATTAAATTTAATATAGGCTAATCTTGTACTGCCTTTTGGATATTCATTTCCTGTAAATGCAAGCCCTACTAAGACCCATAAAAATATAGGAAGATGTAAATAAGCAAGTATGGTACTGTCTTTATAATTTATTGGCAATGTATTAAGATAAACCCCGGAAACTAGGAATAACGCTATAAGGGAATAAATAATACTTTTTTTCGGCTTATTATTGTAAACAAAATAAGCAGCAATAAAGGGAATTACACCAAAAGCCAAGTTTATTGGAGCAATTGCTTCCTGCTCAACAAAGTGGAAAATGATCCTGGTGCTTATGCCGGCCAAAATAGCTAAAAGGCCCATGAATAAGAAACCTTTTTGAAACAAAGATGTTTTTTCTTTATTTACTTTCTCCTTGAAATGCAACCTTTCATACCAAGCAGCTAGAACCTGGGAATCAGGGTTTTGGTCCCATGCTTGTGAGAATGCTTTTTTAAAAGCTTTCGGATCTTTTCTATACATCTTCTCCAACTCATGGGGGTTATCCATATGTTTAACAATCAAATTGTTAATATTCATAGTTATACCTCCTCTAATTTTAAAAATAAGGTTGTTACCTTTTAACAAAAGCACGTCACTCATTTATTATGATTTTAATACAAAATTTATCGTTTTACAATAAAAAATTATTATTTAAAGGATTTTTTTTATTGTTAAATTTTATATAAAAGAAAAAACAAAAGAGCATGACAGTTTTATGTCATGCTCTTTTAACAAATTAATTCTCAAATACAAAATTAATCTTATTATCTTTCCACTCTAATTTCGCATCAAACGTTTTCTCGCCCTTTTTAAAGCCTTTAATTAAATCAGTCTTTTCACCTTTTAAGAGCTTTGTCATATTCTTTTGCGAAATGGTTTTACTTAATATCTTCTTTGAAATGGTGAAATCACATTGCGTTGTATTATAGTTAGAACAACCGTAAAACGTTGACTTATCAATTACATCGCCATCACATTTTTTACAGCTACCAACCTTTTTACCCGTTGTAAATTTCGATCCTTTTCGTTCAATCGATTCAACATGTAGTCCCGTGAAATCCCACTTCTCAGACATTTCCACTGCGTCTTCAATAATTTTAGCTGATAGCTTTTTCGTCTGTTCCATAAATGTAGCTGGTGAAGCTGTACCTTCACCAATTTCCGCAAGACGTTGTTCCCATTTCGCAGTCATTTCCGGTGAAGCTAGTATTTTGTCACCAATTGCGGTAATTAATACTTTTCCTTTATCAGTCGCATACACTTGGTTTTTCTTTACATCTATATATTTACGGTCTTTCAGCATCGTAATAATACCCGCGCGGGTCGCTTCCGTACCTAAACCTTCTGTTTTCTTCAATACCTTCTCTAGCTCTTCATTCTCTAAATACTTACCGGCTGTTTTCATTAACGTAATAAGTTGTCCTTCTGTATAACGCTTCGGTGGCTGTGTTTTTCCTTCTTTCACTTTCACCTTTACAACTTTTCCTTCTTCACCTTCAGCTACAATTGGAAGAATGGTTTCGTCATCTTTATCGTCTTGGAAAATAACTTTACGCCAACCTTCTTGAATTTGCTGTTTTCCTTTTGAAATGAATTCAGCACGTTCATCTACAAGCGTAATGATTGTTGTATAGTCAAAGATTGCAACTTCATAATGAGCTGCAATAAGCCTTCTTACGATCATATCGTATATTTTCTTTTCATCACCTGATAATCTGCTTGGGTTTGTAACTTGCTCTGTCGGAATAATTGCGTAGTGATCTGTTACTTTCTTTTCATTCACATAACGCTTATTGTTCATAATGGATTCAATTGATGCCGGTAATAAGCCTTTATATTCATCAAACTGACTTAACTTCTGTAAAATATCAGGGAAAGTCGCTGCTTCTCCTTGAGTAACATAGTTAGAATCTGAACGTGGATAAGAAACAATCCCTTTTTGATAGAGTGCTTGCGTTATATCAAGCGTCTTTTTGGGTGAAAACTTAAAGGCTTTATTTGCCGTTGCTTGCAGTGATGATAAGTTGAATAAAAGCGGCGGCTGAAACTCTTTACGCTCCGTTTTCATTTCCTTCACAACAGCCGGTTTCCCTTGGCAAAATGCCGCAATTTTATTCGCCATATCAGGATCTTTTAAGCGGGATTCATTATCCTTCTCCCATTTCCCGTCATATTTCTTTCCTTCTATATTAAAGGTTGCAAACACTTCCCAGAAAGGCTCTGACTTAAAGTTTTCAATTTCTTTCTCACGCTTTACAATCAATGCTAACGTTGGTGTTTGGACACGACCAGCAGAAAATACATCATTCATTCCTTTTTTCTTTAGCAAAATACTAAACACACGTGATGCATTCATACCAACAACCCAGTCAGCACAAGATCTTGTGTATGCTTCGTAATACGTATTAATTGTATCTGATTCATCAAGTAAATTTTTAAACCCTTGATAAATAGCTTGCTTCGTTAAAGACGAAATCCATAGACGCTTCATCGGCTTTTGCACATTACAAAGATTAATAATATTTCGTACGATTAGTTCCCCTTCACGCCCAGCATCGCCTGCGTGAATAATTTCTGTTACCTGTGGATTATGTAACAGCTGTTTCACAACGTTAAATTGCTTATACTTTGACTTTGTTACTTCAAATTGAAAACGCTCTGGAATCATCGGTAATGTATTAAGTGACCATTTTTTCCACTCTGCGTGATAATGCTCTGGATTACATAACTGCGTCAAATGACCAATTGCCCATGTACAGTACGCTCCATTTGGAAATAACTCATTTGCTTCTACTTCTAAATATCCATCTTTCCGGCGATATTTAAACTGTGAAACAAGAGCCAACCCTTGATCTGGTTTCTCGGCAATAATTAATTTCATTTTATAACTCCCTATCTGTATTCCAGTGTTACTTTCATTGTCTATATGTTTAGAAGCGATGATAAAACAACAATCTTATTTATCATTCGCGGTTTGTCTCGCAAATGTGAGACCTATAATATTATACGCTTATTCTTTATGGCTTCACAATAGAAACTCATAATATAACAATTTCTTTCACATGCTTACAATTAAAAAAGACGCCCTAAAAAATCAAGCGTTCCTTTGCTTACATCTATGAAATTGTGCAGATAATATGCAGATATAAATTATCATAAGTACACATATGATGAAATGAACGATAGGACAAGGAGGTATCATAATGTTTGCTTATACGTTAACTACCTTAACACTTTGCTGTACCTCAATTCTTATTGCATCCAATATTTCTAAACGTAAGGGTACCCTAATGGAGTATATGGTATTTATTATGTCTTTTAGTATGAGTATCGGTTTAAGTATTGGTTTTTATTTAGGCATTCTCTTTAAGGGGGAATTACTATATTCTACTTTACTTGCTATTTTAATTAGTGGTTTTATCGGTTTTTTAGTGGGTCTACGTTTTCACCTATATACTGCTTTAGAAGGACTGTTCTCTGGATTAATGGCAAGTATGATGGGAGCAATGATTACAGAAATGTTAAACGCTCAACAAGCTCATAGTATATTGTTCATTAGCCTTTTACTTACTATAACGATTACTATGTCCTGTGTGATTCAATTGTTATCGGAGAACTTTTCTACTTTTATCCAACGTCGTTTTTTGTTATTACTTTCAATTAGTGTAGTAATTATCGTTGCCGTATTCGCGACATTCCCAGATCATACTCCTGCACCTTCACCTGGGCATACTCAACATATAAATTAGTACTTGCAACAAAAATGAATAAGCAGCTATCCATAGGATAACTGCTTCCTATTATTCTGGCTTATTAGGAATGTTTTGGTTTGGAACATAGTCAGATTTATAATCTGTATAGTTCACTTCCGTTACCATCCCTGCTGAAGCATGATGTAGGTCGTGACAGTGGAACATCCACTCACCGGGATTGTCTGCTACAAAGGCTACTTCATATTCTTCTCCTGGTTTTAAGTTCAATGTATCTTTTACAATTGGAGAACCTTCTATCGGTTTTCCATCTTTACTCAACACCTGGAAGAAGTGACCATGTAAATGCATTGGGTGATCATCCATTTTAGAAGGATTTACCAATTTCACTTTTACTAAATCACCCTTTTTCACTTGAATTGGGTCAATATCCGGAAATACCTTTCCGTTAATTGTATATACCATTTCATTTTCATTCATTTGCGTATTTAAGTCCATATTATATGTGGCAGTATACTCTTGATTTAACGTGAAACTACCTAATTTTTTAGCACCATATTTCGTCATATCTAATTTCGCTAATTTTCCCTTTTCATCTGCTTTATCTTTCATCTCTTTGCTGCCATCATACTCAATAACAGCTTTCATTCCTTTTGCACTTTTATTTTTTGAATGGTCCTCAACATACCACTTCCCAGGATTATTAGCAGTAAATTCAATATCATAACGTTCACCCGGTGCGATTGAAATTACTTTATCCTTTATAACTTTTGGATTGTTTATTGGTTGACCATCTGTCGCAATTACTTTTATATCATGACCGTGAACATGTATATCATGTGATAGATAACCAGCATTAACAAGTCGAAGACGAACTTTATCTCCCTTATTCACTTTCAATGGCACTACTAAATCACCGCTTTTTCCATTGATTGTGAATAAATCATACATACTCATATCATGACCTTCCATCTTCATATTTCCATGGTCCATTCCTGCCATATTGCCAGAGTCTTTTTGATCACTGCCCATGTCCATACCAGAATGATCCATGCCGTTCTTATCATCATTCTTTTTCGTATTTTCATCACCTTTAGATTTATTACCTATTTGCCCTTTTGTCATTTCTTTTAACTGCTTTTTAATTTCTTCTTTATCTGTAACCCATTCATCCAACAGTAATGTGTAATCTTTATCATATTTTTCCTTTGTATCCTCTACAATGAGCGCTCCATACAAACCTCTATCTAATTGATTTACAGAATCTTGATGCGAGTGATACCAGTACGTTCCTGGTACGTTCGCTTCAAATTCGTAAGTGAAACTTTTTCCTGGGTCAACTGCATCTTGTGTCACGCCCGGAATTCCATCCATGTTATTTGGGACAGGATATCCATGCCAATGAATAGATACTGGTGCAGATAATTCATTTTTTAATGTCACTTTCACCTTTTCACCTTTTTTCACCCGAATTTCTGGACCAGGAGATGAGCCATTAAATGTCCAGACTGGAACAATAACACCGTTACTTAATTTTTGCTTTTCTTCTTTCGCTATTAAAGTAACTTCTGGCCCTTTTTCAACCTTCAATGGTGTTGTAGCTGTTTCAGTCTGTAGTGTTTTGTTATCATTCATATTTTTATGATCATTTGTTGTATTTGTCGTCACAGAACAGGCAGCAATTAAAAATATTACAGAGACAGTAACGGCTGCTAATACAACTCGCTTCATGGACAATCCCTCCTTATTCTTTTTCAAAATCATTATAGAAGTTGATTTTCAAGAAAATAAGGAGATGTAATTAGATCTTACGTAAGCTAATTGGAAAATTACTAAAAGCGGAGACATTACAAGAGACGAATATTTTAGTAATACAAAATGCTTTCCTTGTAGCGACTATATTAGCCGTTCTCGTATTTGTTTTGACGTTATTTCTTAAGAAACAATAACACTGCTATTATTAAATAAGAAAAATGTAGCTAAAATGCTCTTCACAAAAGAACTTAGATTTTTGTATAATAAGAACTAATGTTCCTCACAGACAATGGACTCAAATTACACAAATATATCAAATAGAAGAGGATTGATATACGATGAAAATTGATAGACCAAAAATTTCACCAGAGTTATCTTCAAAGAATTTTCAAGATATTTTTTATGAAGAAGATCCAACATTGGAAGTGTGTGAAATTATAGACTCCACTTTCGAAAATGAATCTGTAGATAGAGTGCGGTTATATGATGCGGTGATAAAAAACTGTAAGTTTACTAATACAGACTTTAGCAATATTGATATTACAGATGTTTGTTTTGAAAACTGTGATTTATCAAATGTTAATTTAAGCAATTCTTCTGTTCACAGAGTCGAATTTAAAAACAGTAAATTAATCGGAGTAAATTTCACAGGATCTAGCTTAGGAAATGTTAAATTTGAGAATTCAATTTTGAATTTAGCGGCATTTGGAAATTCTAAACTAGAAAAAATCATCTTCAATGAAACTTCATTAAATAATGCAGATTTTTTTGACTGTAAACTTAAAAAAGTTGAATTCCAATTATGTAGTCTTGATGAAGCTAATTTTGATCAGACATCACTGAAGGGGATAGATATTAGTTCTTCTACCTTTGATACACTTACAGTTTCAGTGAACGATTTAAGAGGATGTAAAGTATCGACATATCAAGCTGTTCAGTTTGCTACTTTATTAGGATTAATAATTAAAGATTAGTATTTCGAAGAAAAGAACCCTATCCCGAATCATGGATTTTTTAATTGTCCACGATTCGAGATAAAGTTCAAATAAATTAGTGATGACTCTTTTATTATTTTACTACAGCTTGGTTTCCTTTTACATGTTCATTATTTACACTCATAAATTCTTCAATTTCTTCAACTTCCCTAATGATATCTTTTGACAAGTTTTCATACCCGTCTTTCGTTACAAGAATGTCATCTTCAATACGAATTCCAATTGATTCTCCTTCAATATAAAGACCAGGTTCAATTGTTATAACCATACCTTCTTCTAACACTCTATCTTTATATGTTCCTACATCATGTGTATCTAAACCAAGGAAATGGCTGACACCATGATAATAGTATTTTGATAACTCTTCATCTTCTTGAATTAAACCAATTGCTTTACACTCTTCTGCCAGTACCTTTTTTGTATGCTCATTTAATGCAGCGAACTTTAATCCTGGCTTAATAATCTCTGTTGTTTCTTTTAATGCTTTTAATACAATATTATAAATTTGTTTTTGGCGACTAGAGAATGTTCCATTTGCCGGGAATGTATAACTAATATCAGCGTTATAGTAGTCTTTTTGAGCACCTAAATCTAGTAATACTAAGTCACCATTTTGAATTTGTGCATCATTATCTTCATAATGAAGAACTGTAGCATTTTTCCCACTCGCCAAAATTGTATTGAACGCATGGTACTTAATGCCAGATGACTTCAGTGTAAAATCAAATTGTGCTTCTAATTCATACTCCATCATGCCTGCTTTTGCATACTTAAGTACGTTGTAAATACCGTCTTTCGTTATAGCAATCGCTTCTTTAATAATTTCAATTTCTTCCTCTGTTTTAAATACTCGTAATTCACAAATGTTCGGATATACATTACCAATTGTTACGTGTGGGTATTTTTCTCTTACATGTTTAGCAAATGCTAATGTTTTTGTCTCCGTACCATTCCAATCACGACGTTCTATATCTAAATATAGATGCTTCGCATTTTCTGTAAAAAGTATATTTGACATTGTCTTTTCAAAGCTATCTAAATATACAACTTTCTTTATACCTGAAATTTTCTCTGCTTCTTCGTTAGAAACTGTTTTACCGACCCATTTTTCCATTACTGGATCTGACTTTTCAATGAAAAGTGTTTCTTCAACACTACTTCCAACCTTTTTCAGCATAAAAATAACATTTGGTTCATCGATTCCCGTTAAGTAGTAAAAATTACGATTCGGTACGAATTTATAATGTGCATCAGCTGACATATGCGGTGCTTGTCCCGCAAATAAAATCGTAATAGACCCCTCTGGTAATGTGTTTGCTAATCGTTCTCTATTTTGAGCAAAAAATGTTGATTTCATGATAATCCCCCTAGCGTTCTATGTATGATTAAAAAACTAATGATCTAATCAATTCATTTTATTATTGTTACAATTTTTCGTCAATTAATAGTACTCATAGAAAAAGGAAAATCTCCCCTTACTAGTGCCCATCTAATCTACATTATGCATACCACTCCACAATTTCTTGACATTTATTCCATATACTTAAAATCTCATATATAGGAAAGGAGCCACAACTTTGAAACATTATGTAGCAACAGGGTTAGCAATTACTTCCTTATTCATAATTACTGGATGTTCTAGCAACACCGAAACAGCACCCGTGAAGAAAGAAACGGTGCAATCTGAGTCAAAAAATATAGAAACAGCAAATACGAGTCCGCAAGACTTCTATAAAGAAATTACATCTGGAAAAATCGAGCACATTCACGGAATTGGCTATGCAGGAAATATATCTGGGGTTTCTATCGCCACTCATAGCGGGATAAAAGTTTATCAAAATGGAAAATGGCTTGAAACTAAGACTGGATTACATGATTATATGGGGTTTCAGGCAACGAAGAACGGGTTCTTTGCCAGCGGTCATCCTGAACCAGGAGCAGATTTAAAAAATCCTTTAGGATTAATGAAAAGTTCTGATGGCGGTAATACACTTGAAAAGCTAGCGTTTTACGGAGAATCTGATTTTCATAACCTTGCTGTCGGATATAATACGGAAGCAATTTATTTATACAATGAGCGTCCAAATTCTAAATTACAACAAGGTTTTTATTTCAGTACGAACAACGGACAAGATTGGGAAAATAGTAAGTTAAAAGGTCTTTCAAGTATGATTCATTCCTTTTCCGTACATCCGAATCAATCTAGTGTAGTCGCAGTAAGTGCCAAAGACGGTGTTTACTTATCTACAGATTACGGAAATACGTTTGAAATATTCGCTAAATCACTTGAATCGACCGCAATTACATTAAGTAATGAAGATGTTATTTACGCGCCTATCAATAAGCAAATCGTAACGAAGAAATCAATTGCTACAAATGAGGAGACAAACATACAAATTCCACCTTTAGATCCTAAAGATACAATTATGTATATATCACAAAACCCTCAAAATCCAGCTGAAATCGTATTTGCTACAATGAAAGCAAATGTGTTCCTTTCTACCGATGAGGGTAAAACGTGGAAACAGATTACTAAAGAGGGAACATTACAATTAAATTAGAAAGGTGAATATGACGTGTTTTCAACAATTAGTGCATGGAGCTATCAACTCATGTCTCCTTTAATAGATGTCGCGAATGCTACGAAATCTGTACCTCTTTTATTTGCGTTTTTATTAGGCATTGTAGGTACACTTGCTCCTTGCCAATTAACAGGAAACATTAGCGCTATTACACTTTATGGAAATCAATCTTTACAAAAGGGACATACCTGGAAACATATACTGTTATTCATTTTAGGAAAAGTAATAGCTTTTACGACACTTGGACTTTTAGTCTGGTTATTAGGAAAAGAAATTCAACAAACATTAACTTTGTATTTCCCATGGTTACGCAAACTGATCGGACCTTTATTAATAATAATAGGTCTAATATTATCAGATATTATAAGAGGAAGAAATTTCTTCTCTACCCTTTTCCCTATTAAATTTATTCGAAAACAAAATGAAGTCAGCTCATTTTTACTTGGTTTTTTCTTTTCTTTAGCTTTCTGTCCGACTATGTTTGTGCTATTTTTCGGAACGTTACTCCCTTTATCTTTACCCTATAATTACGGGTACTTGTTTCCTACATTCTTTTCGATAGGAACTGCTCTGCCTATCGTCGTATTAATGTCCATCATCTCCTATCTAGGATTAAATGGGGCACTACTTAAAAAGAGCCGAAAAATAGGAAAAAACATTCAACGTATAGCCGGTTTTCTCCTTATTTTAATCGGACTTTATGATATTGCTCTATATTGGTAATACATACAAAAAGGTAAGTTCAATTCATTTGAACTTACCTTTTTTAAAAATTATATTAAACTCTTCTACATGTCCTTTTGCTTCATCTCCCACTTTTTATACAGTAGTACTGCACCAAATAAAAATACTCCCGCAACAAATGAAGCTACTGGTAACATTTTTATCATTTCATCAGGAAATACGAGTGGCAATAATGGAAATGCATACGATGCTGGAATACGTACTCCAACGATTTTTAATAAAATAACCATTAATATCATATTTAATAACGTGACTACAATCCATGAATCAATTGCAAAATACAATAAAGTTCCAACAGTTGCCGATGCAGTTAATACTAATATTTGTTTAAAAGCCATTTTTTCATTATACATCGGCTTTTGAAGTGATTCATACACAACAACTAATATTGGTGGAATAACTGCTAATTGTTCATAACCAGTTACCCAGCATAAACTGATCCATACGAAATTTAGTATTAGAAATACAGTCATATATTTATACTGTATTTGCACTTTTCGCTCAATACCGTTGTTCAATTTAAATATAAGAACACCTATCATTAAAATAAATGTTAAAGCAAATACCGCGATAACAAATGACCATTCCGTCGCATTTGTTACTAACGGTAATAAACCTGTCGCAATGGATGGTGCTAAATTGGATTGAATAACACATAAAAACAACATCATTAATATAAGTGTTAAGCTAACTTTTCCTATATAGGAAATATCCATTTGATTCACTGCAAAACCAATAACAGCTGTTATTGACGGTGCAATAAAGATTTTTTCTGGTTGTCTTAACCATCCTGGCTCACGATACGCCCATAAAGCAATTGCCATCGCTGCTATTTCCGGCAAAATGACTTCCGGATCATTTAATAACACACCAGCTGTTACCATAGCTAAAATAAATAAAATAGCAATCGTATATGAGATGATTGTTTCTTTCTTTGAAATTACTGCATTCATTATTGCATACTCCTTTTTACTTATTACTTTCAAAATGTAAAACAACAACCCTTTATACCCTACCATAGTATTGTATATTAGCATCTTTTCTATTTCAAGTATTAGTATTCATTTACATCCTCTCTCATCCATACACATACAAAACAAAGCATTTTATAGACATTGACACTTATTAAAAGATAGGTTACAATAACTATATATTAGTAAGTAGCTAATATAATTACATCTAACTAGAGGTGAAACAAATGAAAAACATTTTATTCCGTATTAACGAATTGTCAAAAAAAGAAAAAGCGAATGGATTAACAGTTGATGAAAAACAAGAACAACAAATGTTGCGCCAAAACTATACACAAACATTTCGTGGAAGCTTAGATTCCATTTTATTAAACACAAAAATTGTTGATCAAAATGGTCTTAACGTTACACCTGCTGCATTACAAGATGCTCAAATACGTTTAAAATTAAGCAAATGAGTTCCGAGCTAAAGAATTCTAATAAAACATAAAAAGAGCTGGATTTCCTATATAGAAATTCCAGCTCTTTTTATTATCTTTTTTAATTTAGTAAACGAGCGATACATTGCAATTCTCCACGACACAATCATCGCAAATGCAAGTAAGAAAAACATGCCGCTTAACTCTGCCAAATCAATTGATTGGCTTAAATATGACTTTAATGCCACGCGTACAGCTAATAAGCCTACTAAAATAAATATGAATGCTTTTGACGGTTTCATAAATATATGTTCGCCTTTTATTTCGAACTTAGTTGTTTTAATAAGAAAAATAGAAAAGATAAGCCCTATACTAATTGCCTCAACTATTTCTAACGATGTTAATCGAAACTCTGGTAAAAAGTACATCGTTGCGCCTGTACTCATAAAAATTGGCGGCAATATAATTTTCTTTTTCGTTACCGGCTTTTTCGCTGCTTTAAAGCGCAGAAACATGACACCAACAGCCATACAAACCGCTAAAATACTTGATAAAAGTGCTATCATACTCTTCCCACTCCTATCTATTTAAAAGACTTTTTAAGCAAAATCATAAACCAAACGAGCCCGACACTTATAATAACATGACCTAATCCAGCCATATGGCTTAAACCGTAAAAGTCAGTTCCATTTACTTGTAGAAGACCTCTCCATAGCATTGTAGCAATAGTAAAGATTACTCCTACATTATAAACAACAAACCATGCACAAAAGCTCTTTGTTTCTTGTACATGAAACACTTTACATAAGGCTAAAGCAATTAAAAAGAATACAAAACCGAGCACTAATACATGTGTATGCACTAATTGCAACATTGTGGATCCTTTAATTCCTTGTGCTTTCGAATACTCTCTTGCAAATACACCTGATAATAAACCAATAATTAAGTAAATAAATGCCGCATTATATAATTTCTTCATTCTATTCCTCCTGTTGTAAACTTTCTATATTCGCTGCAATTATTTTAAGCAAAGTTTATGAACGGAGTATGAACAAAATATTACATTCAATTTTTGAAAATAAAAAAGCCATTCCACAAATAATAATTGTAGAATGGCTTTTCAATTTATTTTAAATCTTCTATTGAGAAAGCACCTGGCAGTAACTGCTCAACAGTCACTTCTTTTTCATCACCTTTTACATTCGTTAATAATACAGGCATTTTCGGATCACAGAATTCAGCAATTACTTGTCTACACGCACCACATGGTGAAATCGGTCCATCAGTTTCTCCTGTAATAACTAAGTAACTAAAATCGCGCTCACCTTCTGATACTGCTTTAAATATTGCTGTTCTTTCTGCACAGTTACATAAACCGTAAGAAGCATTTTCTATATTACAACCAGTATAGATTTTCCCTTCTTTCGTAACTAACGCTGCGCCAACAGGAAATTTAGAATACGGAATATACGCTTTCGATAACATCTTGTTTGCTTCTTCAATATATTTTTTCTTATCCATATTATTTCCCCCTCAAAGTAAATGAAATGATGATTAGTCAGTAATAACTGTATGAACTAATTTAGGAGCCACTGCTGTTTCAGCGATAGAGATGTTCTCATAAATTTTTGCTTTTACATCTTCTACATTTTCACGATTTGCGTAGATTGTTACGAATGGCTCGCCTTCTTTTACTGCATCGCCAACTTTTTTACGTAACATTAATCCTACTGCTAAATCGATTTCATCTTCCTTCGTTGCACGACCTGCACCAAGTAACATAGCTGCAATACCAATCTCATCTGCAACAATGTTAGAAATAACACCTGAAGTTTTTGCAGGTACATCAATTACATACTTCGCCTGTGGCATTTTTTCTGGATTGTCTACAATTGAGCTATCTCCGCCTTGATTGCTTAAGAACTCTTTAAACTTCTCAGTTGCTTTTCCGTTTTTCATCACTTCAATTAGCATTTCACGAGCTTCTTCTAACGTATTTGCTTTTTTCGCAAGTACGACCATTTGGCTACCTAATACAAGTACTAATTCTGTTAAATCTTCTGGACCTTCACCTTTTAACGTATCAATCGCTTCTTTTACTTCTAGAGCGTTACCAATAGCAAAACCAAGCGGTTGTGACATGTCTGAAATAACAGCCATAGTTTGACGTCCTACATTATTTCCGATACGTACCATTGCATGTGCTAATTCTTTTGCATCTTCTTCTGTTTTCATAAATGCACCAGCACCTGTTTTTACATCAAGTACGATTGCGTCAGCACCTGCTGCAATTTTTTTACTCATAATTGAACTTGCAATGAGAGGAATTGAGTTAACCGTTCCTGTTACATCGCGTAATGCATAAATCTTTTTATCTGCAGGTGTTAAGTTTCCTGTTTGTCCAATAACAGCTACTTTGTCACGGTTTACAATATCAATGAACTGCTCTTTCGTAATTTCAACGTGGAATCCTTCTACCGCTTCTAATTTATCAATTGTTCCGCCTGTATGTCCTAAACCACGACCAGACATTTTTGCTACTGGTACATCTAAAGCAGCTACTAATGGTCCTAATACTAATGTTGTCGTATCACCAACACCGCCAGTTGAATGTTTATCTACTTTAATTCCTTCAATTGCTGACAAGTCGATCGTTTCACCAGACTCAACCATCGCCATCGTTAAATCTGCACGTTCGCGATCTGTCATATCTTTAAAGAAGATTGCCATTGCAAGCGCACTCACTTGATAATCAGGAATACTTCCGTCTGTATATCCATTAATAAATAATTTGATTTCTTCAGTCGTTAATTCTTTGCCGTCACGTTTTTTTGCAATAATATCTACCATTCTCATTACAATCACCATTCCTTTTTATATTATACGAATCTATTAAAATAATAAGCCAACGATTGTTGCTGATAAGAAACTTACTAATGTTGCACCGAATAGTAATTTCAAACCAAATCTTGCGACTACATTCCCTTGCTTTTCATTTAAGCTCTTAACCGCCCCTGCAATAATCCCAATTGAAGAGAAGTTTGCAAATGAAACTAAGAATACAGATATAATCGCTGTCGTTCTATCTGAGAAATTAAAGTTTCCTTGTGCTAAATCTGTCATAGCGACAAATTCATTCGATACTAATTTTGTTGCCATAATATTTCCGGCATTAACTGCTTCATGCCAAGGTACACCCATAATAAATGCAAATGGTGCAAATACATAACCAAGAATTTCTTGGAATGAAATACCGATTACACCTTTAAATACTGCATTAATGAATGCGATAAGAGCAACGAAACCGACTAACATAGCTGCTACTGTAATCGCAACTTTAAATCCATCAATAATGTATTCCCCTAATACTTCAAAGAAAGTCTTTTTCTCTTCTTCTTGTACTTCTAACATATCTTCTTCCTCAGTAACTTCATACGGGTTAATGATAGAAGCAATGATGAAGCCACCGAATAAGTTAAGCACTAAAGCGGTTACAACATATTGCGGTTTTAATAACACCATATATGATCCGACGATAGACATTGAAACGGTAGACATTGCAGATGCACATAATGTATACATTCTTTTCTCTGGCAATAACCCTAATTGTTTCTTAACTGAAATAAACACTTCAGATTGTCCTAAAATCGCAGAAGCAACTGCATTATATGATTCTAGTTTCCCCATTCCATTTACTTTACTTAATGCTAGACCGATAGATTTCACAATAATAGGTAATACTTTAATGTGTTGCAAAATACCTATTAAAGCTGATATAAATACGATTGGCATTAATACACTTAAAAAGAACGAAAACTCTTTTTGATTTACTAATCCACCAAATACGAAATTCACACCATCAGCGGCATATTTTAATAACTCTCCAAAACCATCTGCTATTCCGCTAATTAATATATTCCCTACACTTGTATTTAATAATAAAAACCCCAAAATAAATTGTAATATAACCATCGTTATGATTGGGCGATATTTGACTTTCTTTCTATTATTACTAGCAAGCCAAGCGATACCTAAAATCAATACGAGGCCAAAAATACCAATTAAGTATTTCATAAGCCGTCTCCTCCCATTCGTATCCGCTTACATTTTTTTTAATTATTAAAGCAATAGATACACTTTACTTTGTGTATCTATTGCTCTTCACTTCATTAATGATTAGTAGTTATCTGTAGCACCTTTTGCATCATTTAATACGATTGCAACACTAGCACTTGCTCCAACGCGAGAAGCTCCAGCAGCTACCATTTTGTCTGCATCTTCACGTGTACGAACACCGCCAGATGCTTTTACACCAACGTTTGGTCCTACTGTTTTACGCATTAATGCGATATCTTCAGCAGTTGCTCCGCCAGTTGAGAATCCAGTTGAAGTTTTTACGAAGTCAGCACCAGCTTTTACTGATAATTCACAAGCGCGTACTTTCTCTTCATCTGTTAATAGGCAAGTTTCAATGATTACTTTTACAAGAGCTTTTCCTTTTGCTGCTTGTACTACTTCATAAATGTCTTTTTCAACAAGTTCGTTGTCACCATCTTTTAAAGCGCCTACGTTGATTACCATATCAACTTCAGTTGCACCTTTTGCAATAGCATCTTTTGTTTCAAATGCTTTTGTTTCAGTCGTGCTTGCTCCTAATGGGAAACCGATTACAGTACAAACGTCTACATCATGTCCAGCTAGTTCATCAGCCGCTAATTTTACCCATGTTGGGTTAATACAAACAGAAGCGAATTTATATTCCTTTGCTTCTTCGATTACTTTCATAACATCTTCTTTAGTAGTATTAGCTTTTAAAATTGTATGGTCAATTAACTTTGCAATGTTCATTATCTTCACTCCTCATATCTTTTAACAACTTCATTCTAACTCTTAGTTGAACAAATGTAAATACACTTTTGAAATTTTGTTCATTCTTTTTTAAAAGGAATTTTCTTGTAGTAAATAAAGCGCATTCTAACAA
>NZ_WEII01000250.1:0-1671 GCF_009183805.1 Bacillus sp. B2-WWTP-C-10-Post-4
ATATAAAACCGATAGAAATTATTATTGTAGCTGATGATAGAATGAGTGCGATACAATCTATACCAACATTTGTTGAAAGTAACGTTGTTGTGATTGAGGAGAAAAGTAAACGGAAAGCACCAGTTCATGGGGCAAAAATCGCCAATGGTGATGTAGTCTTATTTTTAGATGGGGAAGATGTTATTTTTTCGGTAGAATTAGAGCGATTTATAGAACCGATACTGAAAAAGGAACAGGATGTAATCTTAAATAACATAGACTCCGTATGTTTTGAAAAGATGAGAGTAGAATGGCCAAGTATTGCTATGGTGTATAGAAAAATAGTAAACGATGTATTGGGGCGTATGGATTTAAAATATGATTCGATGTTATCTATGCCATATGCTATTACTAAAAAAGCAATTGAAGACATTGGATATGATATCTTGCAGAACCCTATTCGGTCCCAAGTAACTCTTATTGAGAAAGGGTGGCGACTACAATCCTCGTCAGCTATCACTAACACCTCCTTGAATAATATGCCCGCAAACGAAACCTCTTTCTATAAAAATGAATTAACTAAATTAGAAGTATATGAGATTAAAGAAAATATAAAAGCTTTGGAGAGTTGGTTACAACGAAAAGATGATAGAGGTAACTATACAGATGGAGGAAGAAAAAGAGAAATTATAGAGCAGTTAAAAAAACAAAAGAATTATTCATGTTTCCATAAAGGATGGGGAATGAATTCATCAATTTATAATGGAAAACAGTTATCAATTATTATACCAGCACAAAATGAAGAATCAACGATTAAAGAAGTTATTCTTGAGGCAAGAAAAATTGAACCGAAAGAAATAATTGTTGTCATTAATGGGTCAACAGATCAGACAGAAGTAATCGCTAAGCAATCAGGGGCAACAGTAATTGTTTATGAAGAAAGATTAGGGCATGATGTAGGACGGGCAATTGGTGCACAAGAAGCCACAGGGGATATACTTCTCTTTATTGATGCTGATTTTGCTATTCTAGCAAAAGATCTTCATCCGTTAACGCAAGCTGTTGCGGATGGTGTTGATATGGTTTTAAATGATTTAAATTTAAATCTTAGATTTCCTCTATATATTGTAAGTTTATATAAATATATTTTGAATATTGCTTGTAACCGTAAAGATTTAGGGGTAGGATCTACAATTGCTGTTCCCCATGCTATTAGTAGAAAATGTTTAGAGGGAATTGGCTGGGACACTCTTCACACAGCGTGTGTTGCACAAGTAAAGGCAATATTAGAAGGGTATAAAGTCGGATGTGTCCATTTTGTAGATGTAATGAAACCAAATCGTATTCGGCCACAAGAGCATTTTGCGACGATAGGACATCCACCAGCTGTATTGAGAATTACTGGGGATCATTTAGAAGGACTTTCATATTTATTGAAGAATAAGGATTTTAAAGATTTATTTTAAAAGGTAAATTTGTCTATTGAATGAGTAACTTAAACATTTCATTTATGCAACTTGACGATATTTAGTATTGCAATGAAACTAAAATCAAAAATTTTTATTATTTTTAGCTCAGGTACAAGTGAAGAGCATGTTTCACTGACTGATAGTAAATGAACAAGTAACAAAAAGGTAAAGGCTTCTTTATATATGAAGAAGCTTTTATCTTTTTTATTTTAAGTATGGAAGG
>NZ_WEII01000251.1:0-1648 GCF_009183805.1 Bacillus sp. B2-WWTP-C-10-Post-4
GCTATAAGGTATACCCTTTGTATTTAAAACTCTTTCTGTGGCAGCAGTATCATTAACATGAACAATATATTCTCCAGAAGTAATAATACTGTTTAACTTCCCTTCATAGAGTAAGCTACCCTTATGTAATAATGCTATGTGATCTGCTATCATTTCAATTTCAGCCAAATTATGACTAGAAATAAATATAGTCTTCCCCTCATTTTTTACTAAATGAAGTAATAAACGTCTAATCTCGTGTACTCCCTCTGGGTCTAATCCATTTGTCGGCTCGTCCAGAATTAATATTTTAGGATTATTAAGAATAGCAAAGGAAATACCTAGCCTTTGTTTCATTCCTAAAGAAAAATCTTTCACTTTTTTATCCTTGGCTTTATATATTCCTGTAGTTTTTAATACTCTATCTATCTCATCTAAAGGTTTATTAATCATTTTTTGTACATAAGCTAAATTTTCATATGCTGTTAAATTAGGATAATAGGTAGGTGAATCAATAAAACACCCCACATTTTCAAATAATTCTTCTTTCCATTCTTTGATATCTTTATCATTAAATAATATCGTTCCTTTATCTAATGGAATTAATCCCAATAACATTCGCATTGTTGTTGTTTTTCCTGCACCATTAGGTCCAATAAAAGCATATAAACTTCCTTCAGGAACAGATAAGTTTAAATCTCTTACAATGGATTGATTTTCAAAAGATTTTGTTAAATTTTTTGTTTGAATTGCTAATTTCATTTTGTTCCTCACTTTCTTATTCTCAAATAAAAGTAAGTATCTATTATATTCTTGATCTATTAGATATTCTATTTATCCTTTACCTGATGTTTGCAATTTGGATTTAGAAAAGGTTTCTCTTTGTTCTAATTTTTTATCAGTAAGTTCATAAACTCTATCTACACGCTCTAAAATATTTTCGTCATGAGTGATAATAATTTTAGTGGATGGTATGGCAAATATACTTTCAATAACGGCATTTGCCGTTTCTCTATCTAAATGGTTAGTTGGTTCATCTAAGATAAGAATTGGATATTCTTTCATGAACAGGCGTAACATAGATAACCTTTGTCTTTGACCACCAGAAAAATTTGTTCCTCCCTCAGTGATAAAAATATCATTTATACTTTGAAATTGAATATAATTACTTAGATTCAATTTATCTATAGCATTCAGAATTTTTGAAGGATCATACTTTATATCAAAGTAAGATAAATTCTCGGATAGACTTCCTCTAAATAAAACTCCATCCTGGGTCATTAGTCCTACCTTTTTTCTTAGTTCCTCACTATTCCAATCTTTAATATCTCTTTTGTCTATTAATATATTACCCTTATCAGCGGTATGCAATTTTAATAATAAGTTAGCCAAAGTGGTTTTACCGCTACCACTTTCTCCAACAATAGCAATACTTTCTTGATTTTCAATGTTTAAACTTAAGTTTTCTATTATTTTTTTGTCATCAAAACTAAATGAAATATTATTAAATTGAATTGAGCCTGTAAGAATGTTTACTTTAGTATCCGATCCATCTTTTTCTAGTTCCTCTTCCAAGATGTCTAAAGTTCTTAATAAAAGTGGTTTAACTGAATTCCAGTTTAAAATTGATCCTATAATTGCTGAAACCGGAGAAAATATAATACTAGAT
>NZ_WEII01000252.1:0-1555 GCF_009183805.1 Bacillus sp. B2-WWTP-C-10-Post-4
GATTATAACAAAAAGAACCATTGATAGGCTCTTTTTCATAGTTAGTAAATATGTTATCAACAATAGATGGCGATTAAGGTAGTAATTTAGATGCCTTTAAGTTAATCATCTGAATTTTGTAGGAAGAATTCTTTTTCCATACCTTAATGCTCAATGAAAAAGGATATTTCATTTATTTGGGTGTTCTAGTGTATTTGAATCTTGCGCACTAACAAATTTTGTTTAGGGACAAAATGTATTTTCTTAATAATCAGAAAAATAACACGGCAAAATTCTTATTAATTATTTTGGTAGGTATCAAATATTCCTTTGGCCTTATTTTCATGATATTACCGTACGCTTATATGTTTCTAAGGGAAAGAAATACTTTCATTTTTATGACCATCTATTGTTTGATTAAGATGGTAACACGAAATAGAAGCGTTTACAACCAGAAAATAAAGAAAAAATATTAAAATAAGACTTTTTTCGACAATTATTTTATGTTTATATTTCATTTTATTATAGGAAAAGGCGGGGGAAGCGGACCTTTTCCTATAAAATGTTTTGTTGGAATTAGAAATAACTAAAAAAGTAATATTAGTTTAAAATTAAAATGAAATTCAATGATAAGATTATAATTGAATTTTTAAACCTCAGGTGTATTGAAAGTATGGTCAAATTTTAATCCACTTTGCGTTTCTTCCCTTTGTAACTAGCTTAATATGGCCAAACACTTGCAAGGAATTTAAAGCCTTACTGATTGTACTTTCTGCAATGTCTGGATAAGTGTTACGAATACTCTCCTTAGTAAAAGGTTGTTTTTGTTTAAGTATAAAATCTTGAATTCTCTCAACTTTAGTATGTTTACATATAGAATCTAGAACTGTGTTATGAAGATCTTTGTAAGCCTCTAATATAATTGTTAAAAACGTTTTTAACCAAAAGCTATTATTATGTTCCTCGCAGTACCAATTGACCGAAGATTTATAAATCGAATCGTAATAATCAGATTCATTTTTCTTAATATATTTATCCAAACATACATATTTTACAAATGTATGTCCACTCTTAATTAACAGCAATTGCATTAACATAAATGCCAGCCTGTTATTACCTTGATTGAAAGGGACTATGCAATAAAAATTTAATATAAAACGAGCTATTAATAAAAGTGAATGTAGCCCCTTCCTAGTATTTAATGAGTTGTATTGATCACATAATTGCTCCATAAACTGTGGAATGAGTTCATGCGGAAGAATGCGGTAACTATTCAAGTGCATTCCATGCTCAGGAATACCTGGAATAATAAAAGGTTTTTCACGCCATTTGGCACTGTCAGAGGTAAGGTAATGTATTAGTTGAAAATGTAATTCCTGTATAGTTGCTGGATTAATTGATAAAGTACAGGAGTTTTTATGTACAAAAGAAAGTGTTTGATAATAACAAAAAATAGCATCTTCAGAAATATTTTGAGGTACTATATCATCTAAAATAAGTTCTTTTAATCTTTTATTAGGAACCTTTATATCCTCATAAATAGTTGTGAAATTTTTTATGTAATGTAGTGGTATAG
>NZ_WEII01000253.1:0-1474 GCF_009183805.1 Bacillus sp. B2-WWTP-C-10-Post-4
GCATATCGTTTAGGGAAAATTCATAAAATATTTCCGTATAAATTAAAGAAAAAATTATCAGCCTATATGAAATGAATTAGTGAGGGATATAATATTGGAATTACTATTTTATTTAGTTATATCACTAAGTATATTAATGACTATCTTGATCATAGGTTATACAAAAGATTTATTTAATCCAGTGAGTTTAACTTGTTTCTTTTGGATATTACCAGTACTATTTAGTAGTTTTAAATTATCAGGATTACAGCAGGATGAATGGACAGATTTGACCTATGTTTTATTAATATATAGTATGTTAGCATTTGTTATATTACCGTCAATTTTTATATTTGCAAGTTATAAAAAAGACGTATTAAATAATTCAAAAGAAAAATTGAAAAAACTAAGCATGAGAGTTAATAAAAATTTTGTATTAGTTCTTATGTTTATTGTCGTTGGTGCGTATTTCTTAGAAAATAAGATTTCTTCAGGGTATATATTCCCTATACTATTAACTAATAGCTCAATAGATATTCATACAGTTTCTGTAAGTGTTTTGTCAATTATTACGAGGAGTTTTGTTCCGGTTGTTAGTTTATTATTATTCATGGTATACCTTAATGAGAAAAAGAAGTTGTATATATTCTTTATTATTTTAGTGATGTTATTACCAGTTACTAGATTAGCGCGTTTTGATATCGTAATGGCAGTAATACCCTTAATGGGATTGTTATTTACTATTGCCAAAAATAAAAGGAAATTTATGTTTAGATTTGGAATAGTTTTTGCCATTATGTTAATATCGGGGGCTGCTATTGGTGAATTGAGAATGACCCATGGGTATAAGTATGATATTAGTTATTCAGAAGGAATTTCTTTTCATGGATACGGAGGACCTTTTGATGTTTTTGCTATATTATATGGATATTTTGCATTGTCTGTAGAAAATTTAGATAGATTTATTAGTGCCAACTATCAATTTGTAGATTTCCAGTATGGAAAATTTATGTTAAGGCCAGTATTTGTGGGGATTTTAAAATTTAATAATATATTTGCTGATTATCCTTTATATGAATATGTTAATGAAATGCGAAATCCAGTTGCCGGTTTTGCTACAGTTCATACTGCATTAGTTGATTTTAGTATGGACTTTGGATATTATTTAGCAATTATTCCCATGGTTCTGTTCTCGATGATAGGAGTATATATGTATGTTAATTCATATAAGAGTATTAAGAGTAAAATTATGTATCTAGCGTATTCACAAGTTTATATTTTTATGGCATTTCAAAACCTGTTTATAGAGCCTAGATTATGGTATCAGTTGTTATTTTTCTTCTTATTATTTAGGTTTATAGGAAAAGAAAAGAATGGATAGTAGATTATAAAAGTTTAAGGAGTATGTTATGGGGAAAATAGGTATTGTAATTTTAAATTGGAATAATTTTTTGGCAACTATAAATTTAATAGATAATATAATGGATAATATTGG
>NZ_WEII01000254.1:0-1435 GCF_009183805.1 Bacillus sp. B2-WWTP-C-10-Post-4
TGAAGTGCACCCCAATTGTTAGACACAGTCTAACAATTGGAGGTGCATTTTTTATGGCTAAATTTTCTTCAAAAGAAAAAATCCAAGCGGTGAAACGATATTTAGATGGTACAGAAAGTGGAAAAATAATTGCTAAATCTATAGGAGTTAACCCTAGCGTACTTCGTGAGTGGATTAGACGATATGAGTCTTCAGGTGAAAAGGCCTTTGAAAAGTGCTATACAATCTACCCAGCCCAGTATAAACTAGATGTACTTTATTATATGAATGAACACGGGACATCTATCAGAGAAACAGCGGCACTTTTCAATATACCGTCTTATGAAACACTTCGGAAATGGAAAATAGCTTATGAAACAGGAGGATTGGATGCCCTACAATTAAAGAAAAAGGGGCGTCCAACCATGAAAGATAAAAAAATAAAACCAGTAGATGAAGGATCAATCGAAGCCTTACAAGCGGAAAATGAGCGTTTACGTATGGAAAATGCATATTTAAAAAAGTTGAATGCCTTAGTTCAAAACAAAGAAAAATCACCAAACAAGACAAAGCGCAAGTAATCTACGAGTTAAGGCATGAATTTCCTATCAAGGAGTTACTTCAACTCGCAAACATTCCACGTAGTACGTACTATTACTGGATGAAACGTTTTAATCGTCCTGATCCAAATGCGGAGGTAAAAGAACTGATTCAAGCTATTTATAATGAACACGATGGGTGTTATGGCTATCGTCGTATTCGTGATGAACTCATGAATCGTGGACACAAAGTAAATCATAAAAAAGTGTATCGCCTTATGAAAGAATTAGGGTTAAAATGTCTGGTTCGTATGAAAAAATATCGCTCTTACAAAGGGACAGTTGGGAAAATTGCGCCAAATATTTTAAATCGCAACTTTCAAGCTGAAAAACCAAATGAAAAGTGGGTTACAGATATTACGGAGTTTAAATTATTTGGGGAGAAGTTATACCTATCACCAATGTTGGATTTATTTAATGGTGAAATTATCACGTATACAATTGGCCCCAGACCGACCTATTCCCTTGTTTCAACAATGTTGGACCAAGCACTTTATTGTGTAACCGATCCGGATAAACTCCTCATTCACTCTGATCAAGGTTGGCACTATCAAATGAAACAATACTGTCATTCTCTTAAGAATTGTGGCATAACTCAAAGTATGTCTCGCAAAGGAAACTGTTATGACAATGCCGTTATTGAAAATTTCTTCGGTATCATGAAATCGGAATTTCTGTATCGAAAAGAATTTGAAAATATAACACATTTCAAACAAGAATTAGCAAAGTATATAGAATACTATAACCATAAAAGAATTAAGGCAAAATTAAAGGGTATGAGCCCAGTACAATACCGGGCTCATACCCTAGAGGCTGCCTAATGAAACGACCTGTCTAACTTTCGGGGGTCACTTCAA
>NZ_WEII01000255.1:0-1435 GCF_009183805.1 Bacillus sp. B2-WWTP-C-10-Post-4
GTTTTAAAGTATCCAAAAATGTGCTCGCATACATTTACATTCGATGTATAGCGGGGGGTGCGCATAAATAATTCATATAAAGTCTTCTCATAGTTTTCAAATACAACTTCAATCTTTTCATTTTTTTGATTTGCAATTATACGCCCTAATTCCTTTTGTTTCACTTGATTGTATGCCATAAATAAATATTTATTGTCCGACTGAAACGATACAAGGTCTTTCATATTTTTATTATGTTTAATCATTTTGTAATATGCGATTGTAAATAACCTTGTAAAGAAATGCTCTCTAATAATAAAATTCGACAATCTACCTTCCTCTTCAATAGGAAGATGCGAAAATTTTTTTACTACTGCTCCGCCAAATAAGCCTGATCCTTTTCCCTTTGCTGGCGCTTTTTCAAAACCAGAATAAATTTTCACATCACGCGTACCACAACTTGGCGAACGATTCTTTAAAATAAAACCATCCACATCCGATATCGTTTGTAAAAAGTCATTTGAAAACCGCTCCATTTTTTCAGTTACATCTTCTCGTGTCGACGGTTGCACAAGTCTGTTCTCACCATTTTCTTCTACAATTCGTATCGTTTCACGAGGAGTTCCCAATCCAATCTCCACTTCTGGACAAACAGGTATAAATGTAACAAATGGCTGCAAATTTCGTATTGTTACATCTGGAATCATCTCTCCATTATATCGACAAGCATCAAATTCTAAACATTTACTTACGACGATTGTAGGTTTTGCAAATTGTCGCATCTCATTACCTCCTTAGTGCTAGTCCGTATACTATAAATTGTACTAAGATTAACATTTTAAGCAAAGTTTGATTCATTTATTTTTATGAGAAATATATATCCAATAATATATTAACAATCATTCAACTCTATTTTCAATAAATGTGCGCCCTATTATACTGGTTTAGATATTGTGAAATGAATAATACACAGATGCTCCGGAGAAATTAATGATTAAGAAAGGAGGGAATTGTTATGAAAAAGAAATTATCATCTATTTTAAGTGTTTTAGCACTCTCTATTATGTTTTTAGGTACATCTGCGCAAGCTGAATACGATGGAAATAATATGAATAGAGTGAATAACACTGATATTTCAACTCGAGTAAATGACAATAATTTAGACAGAGTTAATAATGATGTAAGAACTCGAAATGTAAATACAACAAATGATTTAAATGATAATCGTGATAGAAATAATAATTGGGCTTGGCTTGGTTTATTAGGACTAGCAGGATTATTAGGTCTTAGAAGAAGAGACAAAGAAACACGCTGATTTAGAATGTTTTTAATAAACAAGTACTTATTTATCAAAAATATATAACGAAAATAAATCGCCTTTTTAAAGGCGATTTATTTTTACTTAAAAAGTAATGTATGTAATTCACACTTCGACGATTAAATTCGTGGAGTTAAT
>NZ_WEII01000256.1:0-1275 GCF_009183805.1 Bacillus sp. B2-WWTP-C-10-Post-4
AGATTACATTTGTTAAAAAAGTTAATAGATATATTATTTCAAATTCTAACAAACATTTAAACGGTTTTAATTGAAATTGGTTGTGTATTAACCTTTATAAGCCAATAAAAGTAAATAAAATAAACAAAGACCCTGTAATAAATACAGGGCCGGATACAGGGTTAAGGGAACGCATAGTTTCTTAATATCATAGTAGCATATATTCTTTGTATAGCTACATGAGGATTTTGACAGAATTAAGAACAAGACAGAAAATCTGTAGGAAAGCAAATATAGTGCTGGAAATGTGATTTTAAATTAAGCTATAGGTATATTGAAATGGATGAAAACTCTTGAGTACCATGATTAAATTGCCTTTAATTATGAGGTTTAGGTTAGAGGGATAATTGGATGTTACTGAAAAGAAAAAATGTTTTTTACCTAAAGAAAAGACACCTTTTGGGTGTCTTTTCTTTAGGTAAACAGTTCACATATTGCTGAATTAGATACGAAACCATAATTCGACTACGAAGTAAATCCTAACATAATCTGAACAGAAAAAATATGTAATATTACATTTTTAGTTTTTAATTATTTTATTCAATATAGAGAAACAACGTAAATAAAAGGGCATGCAGTCGTATCTGCAGTCCTTTTTAGGAGGAATTCAAGACACCATTAGGACACGTATTGGTAAACAGGTTCAAAAATAGTATGTGTGAAAAGAAAAAGTCCTATACCAAAAGTAGACAGAATCTTATCTTTTTTACATTTTAAAAAATGAAATTCTGTCCTTTTGAAATCAGTACAGCACACACTTGGTTTGAAATGAAATTAGAAAAAGTATACATGAAAATGGCAGACAAATATTTTATTGCCTGCCGGTGCCAGTGGGGTGAATGAGTTAGTCAATTCAATAAATTGTGCTATCCCATTACCAGAAGAGTGAAGCCGCTAGTTCAAACGGCTTAGACATAGTTTGTCTAATAAAGAAAAAATTATGAGTAGAAATTTTGTTTGCTCTATATGAAAAGATAAATAGATATTCATCAGACAAGGATAATTTAGCATATCTTGAATAGGGTGTAGGAACGAATTAAAGAAAGGGATATTTGTTTAGGAAGGGACTGACTCAGGAGTGGGACTTTCGGACAGGGTTTGGAGAGCGGTGATTGCCTTTGGCATTGCGACTAATATCGTTGCTTGTATAATGGCAGTATACATTCAAAAATATGAGCTAATGATAAATCATCTTACAAATATTTTATTTTTAATAATTATCTCTTTAACGTTTAT
>NZ_WEII01000257.1:0-1241 GCF_009183805.1 Bacillus sp. B2-WWTP-C-10-Post-4
TCCTTATTCAGTTGATTAATTAAGCTATGATATAAGATAGAATTTTTCAAATCAACTGGTTTTAAAATTACCTTATTATTAAATTTATCTTCTAAAAGTATTGTTCTCTTTCCATTATTATGATAGTCACCTAGGTTAATAACTTTTTCTACATGCATAATATTAAAACCCGACATTTTATGAATTTCTTTTTGATCTTTTTCAAGAGCTTCTTGTAACCAAATCATATAATTTATTTCATTTTCAATGATTGTAAAAATTTTTTCATTTAATAAAGGTAACATTTTAAACAAATTTATATAGAATTTGTTTAAATGAAAGAAATACTTTGTAAAATACTTATATTCTTCATTGGTATCCAATCCTATTAAAGCTTTTTCTGCTCTAAGTTTATTTATGTATACAATTAAGGATGGCCTTAATACTTGATATAGTCTTTTTTCTAAATCAAACTTTATCGATTCAGAAACTCTCTCAACATTACCAAAAAAATCAATTTTATTTTTTATCATACTTTTAAAGAATACTAAATATGTTTGTATTATATTTTGAAAGTTATAGTTTTCGTCATTCTTAATGACATCATTACATGAAAAATTCTCTAAAAAGATAACAAAATTTTCTTCTAGATATTCTTTCGTTACTAAAGAATGTGATCCATTATCTATTGTGTTCAAAATTCCATGTGAATTATTTTTCATAATAACCTCTTCTTTTTATAGGTAGGAGTAATAGTTAGAAATTCATTATCATTAAAGAGAGTAAGGCCTTTTGCCTTACTCTCTTTAACTATTAGCGGCATCTTTTACAAATTGTTTGTCCCGCAATTGTAATGCATGCATAAGGTTTATACCCAGGACAATCTTTAGTTAACGTTTCAATCCAACCAGGTCCTACCCCACCAACTAATTGTTCAATCTCTTCATCTTCTACGACTTGTAAATATTTTTCAGTTTCCATTTCAATACCTACCTTTTTATTTTTTGAAAATGATGTTATAAATTCAATAATTTACCACAACATTGTCTAAAAACAATATACCATTAAATGTTAATAAAAAAAAGATATATTTATAGAAAAATAAAATAATAGGATATTTAACTATATTAATATAATTAAAGGAGACTCACTTACTATATCATTAAAATTTAAAGGCTATTTTTCAAGCTAATATTTTTTAAATTTTATAAATTTATTAATAATCAATGCTGTTTAATAATTTAAATAATTCTTCTAATACC
>NZ_WEII01000258.1:0-1237 GCF_009183805.1 Bacillus sp. B2-WWTP-C-10-Post-4
CCTTACTGACGTCTTTGTTCCAAAAATATCCAACACCTCTTTGTGTGATTATATAGTTAGGATTTTGGGGAATATCCTCAATTTTACTTCTTAATCTTTTTACATAAACGGAAAGAGTATTTTCATCGAAAAACACTTCACTTTCATCTACTATTTTTTTCAATATCTCATTTCTTTGTAACACTTTATGAGGATTTAGCATTAACGTTAATAAGAGTTTGTATTCTAAATGTGTTAAATTTATACTTTTCTCATGCTTAAAAGCTCTAGCCGCTTCAACTTCAAGGTGTATATTTTCAGACCTCAATATAGTATTAGAAGCTGTTTTAATTTTTTTTCTTAATTGTACTTTTACTCTAGATAATAGCTCTTTTACCCTGAAGGGTTTTGTTATATAATCATCTCCACCAATATCAAGGCCCATTACTACATTTGCCTCCTCATCCAGTGCTGTGAGAAAAATAATAGGTATATCACCTTTTCTTTTAAGGTAGGTACATAAATCATATCCATTTCCATCTGGTAGTCCAACATCCAATATAGCTAAGTCAAATTTATTATTTTCGTATTGGTCTTTTGCATCTTGTACAGTAGAAACTCTTATAACCTCAAGTCCTTCTCCTTTTAGAGTAAACTCAATAGCCATTCCTAGATCGTTATCGTCTTCAACGAATAATACTTTATCCATAGTATCTCTCCTCATTTGTCTTTGATTATGGCAGTATTTTAGATTATGACAGTTATTTTACACGTTGATTGGCTAATTTAAAATAGTTTAGTATGGAAATGGGCTTTTAGAGGCTGTTCTGAGTATATGCATAATACTCAAATCGGCTTTCAGTTTTTCAGCACATAATGAGATACAGCATTTATTTAAAACAGAATATTCACGCAATTAATACGTGTTCTTGCTTATATTTAAAAAAACTTGTAATAGAGTCTTGTTGAATTTGTACGTTTTTATAAAGTCATTAGTATTTTATTTAAGTTAACTTATACAAAAATGTTAAATGAAAATGGGATCCACATTAATTATGTAAATGAATTTTAAAAAAACAGATCATTGAGAAGAAGAGCCGAATGGGAGCGGATTTTTGAGAATTTGAAAAGTATGTGTGTACTTAAATAAGTGTATAAAAGCCGTTTAATTTTAAAGTATATCTTAATCAGAGTTACGAGTATATAAAAAGTTAGATTTAGTAATCTTACTAAACTGTAAGATTAAAGTATATATAGT
>NZ_WEII01000259.1:0-1201 GCF_009183805.1 Bacillus sp. B2-WWTP-C-10-Post-4
TGAACATATCGATTCCGACTATACCCTTGCATCTGGGCTTTCTGGATTACTCTTATTAATATCACAGTTACAAAAGGAAGAAATTGTATGGAACGAGTATGGTTATGAATGTATGAAACTTCTAAATAAATATATTTCAGATGGAAAAATAAATAATTTATCTTTGTGGGGAGGATTGACAGGAATAGCAGCGTCAGCTTATTTACTATCTAATAAAGGCGAATATTATTCAAATTTCATAAACCAGTTAAATGAAATTATTTTAGATAATCTCTCTTTTTATTTAGGGGGTTCTTTAAATAATTTAACTTCATCTAGGACTACCAGTTTAGACTTTGAGGCAATTTATGGGTTAGCAGGTATTACAAGGTATTTACTATTTTTCAAAGAAGATCCCAAGGTTAATGAAATGATTCGAAATATATTGAACTATTTTATTCAACTAAATAATAAAGTTAACTATAGAGAACAGAAAGTGCCAGGGTATTTTATTAGTGAAGGTAATCAATTAAATAATGATTCTATCAATTACCCAGGTGGGCACTTAGATTTAGGATTATCGCATGGTATGTGTGGTCCGTTGTCTGTTATGGCTTTATCATTGGAACATGGAATTGAACAACCAGGTCAAATAAGTGCGATTAATGATATGGTTGAGCAATTATTAAAATGGATGCAAAAAGATCAAGAGGGAGTATGGTGGCCTACAAAAATTAATTTTAATGAATTTATTAATGAAGATTTCATACAAAAGCAAGACCTGATATATGGTTGGTGTTATGGTACTCCTGGAGTAGCAAGAATATTGTGGATATGTGGTAGAGCTCTGAATAATAAAGAATATCAAGAGATAGCACTTTCGGCTTATAAAGCAATATGTAAGAAAGATTTTAAAAATTTAAAAATCCAAACACCTACTTTTTGCCATGGGATTTCTGGTATTCTGCATTTAACGCATCTAATGTATATTGAGTCTTTTGATAAGGAACTATTAAGTTTTAAAAATAATTTAGCTGAAAAAATACTTCAATATTACGATGCAGAAAATCCTCTGGGATTTTATGACATAACTTACAGTGGTAAAAAAAATCTCTCAATTGGGGCATTAGATGGTGTGAGCGGTATCTTAGCTGTATTAAATTCTATTAATTCTAATGAAATTCCTGAATGGTCGTTTTTGTACCTTACAAACTAAATATAT
>NZ_WEII01000025.1:0-56071 GCF_009183805.1 Bacillus sp. B2-WWTP-C-10-Post-4
CATGTAAGGTTTATCGTTTTATACACAATATATTTCATTATTGTTGAGATATACTAGCATCGCTTTCAATTCGCTTTTCTTTTTGGCTCAGTTTTTTATCTTTAGATTTTTTTAATGTTAAAGTCATACCAATAAAAATAAAAAGAATTCCTGTTATTTGCATTAAAGTTGGACGGAATCCAGTAAGTACAGTATCTAATAATATTGCCACTGCCGGATCCAAAAAAACTAATATTGAGATTGTTTTTGTAGATAAATAGCGTAAACTATCAAAAAACAGATAATATACTATCCCTGTGTGAATAAAACCAGTAGCTATAATATATGTCCAATTACTTTGAGTGAGGCCACTAAAAGCATCTAAATCTATAAATGGTATTAAAAGAAATATCCCCAAGAATGTTTGTAAAAATGTCATTGCATACGCACTCATTTTGTTAATCCCTTTACCAAATAAAGTTGTAAATGCATAAAAGAGAGCTGCAAGAAATCCCCATATCATACCTGAAGACATTAATGAACCGACAGAGAAACTTCCATCGATACCAGCAATTAATAAAGCTCCTGCAAAACACACAACTATTGAAATGATAGATATGAATGTTAATTTTTCTTTAAAGACGATACTTCCAATTAACAGTACAATTACTGGTGCAAGATGATAAACCGAGATAGCAATTGTAACTGACATATTTTCAAAGGCTTTAAATAAGAAAACCCAATTAAATACTAAGAAAAAGCCACATATTAAAACTTGAATAACTTCTTTTCGTTCCCATTTATCTTGTTTATATTGCCCTGTAAGCAACCAGCATACACTTAAAAATATTGTCGCAAAAATACACCTTACAAACACTAATTCAAACGAAGGTAAGTTTGTTTGAACTGAAAAAAATCCAACTGATCCAAAGATAACCATTGATGCTATCATCTTTAAAGCCGGTACCGTTTTCTCTTGCTTAAAACTTTTTTGAAGCAAATTAATCCCCCTCCAATAAAAACTCGGTTTATAGTGAGAAAAACACCAGCCTAAAAAAGGACAGGTGCTTTTCCTCAAAAACACTCAATTATAAATTTTTCCCAGCAGTCCAACCACCATCAATTACAAAATTAGAACCAGTAATAAAGCGGGCCTGATCAGAAATCAAGTACTCAATACATGAAACAATATCCTGCGGCAACCCCCAAGTATCTAAAGATTGATTACTTTTTATCATAGACATCAAGGCTTTATTACTAAAGTATTCTTCTGTAAGTTCAGTTCTAATAACACCAGGAGAAATGCTATTCACCCTTATATTTTGCTTTCCAAATTCCATAGCCATCTGTTTAGTCAATCCGATTAAAGCATGCTTTGATGCAACATAAGCAGCTCGCTCTGGTTCAGCCATTAATCCAGAAACCGATGCTATATTCACAATACAACCTTTTATTTTCGATTCACACCATCGCTTAGCTACTTCCCTAGAAAGGATAAATGGGGCTACTAAATTTACATCAATTACTTTTTTAAACATATCATCGGATAAATGTAAAACAGGTGTTATCTCTCGAATACCAGCTGCATTTATTAATATATCAGGAGAAAGCTTTTCTAAATCTAATTGAGTAAAAAGATTATGAATCGCTTCGCTATTACTTAAATCAATTTGCACTACTTTCAAAGGCATATCTGTTTTCATATAATCTATTAAATTATTATTATTAATATCAAGCGCTATTACATGAAATGATTTTTCTAAAAAGTATTTTATACAAGCATGACCTATACCGCTATTGGCTCCAGAAATCATAATTATTTTATTCTCTCTCATTTTGTCTCCTTATAAGAAAATGTTACTAATAAAATATCACGAAAAGCCTCCGTACTACATTCTGTTCCAAGTGGCGTTACGGCATGGAAGACCTTTTGTCCAAATACTAAAGTTTCTAAAGGCTCCTTCAAACTTATAAACTGATTAATTTCCCGAGGAGAATTAGCTATTAAATTATCTCCACCAATAGCTGTATTACTTAAATTCATAAGGTGTAAAAACACTACTGGTTCATCATCTTTATGTAACCAAATAGGTGAACTAAAAGATGGTCTTTCTTTAGTAGCTTTATATCTTACTTGATGTAAACCTATAATTAAGTCTTTACTTGTATCTATTATATTTGTTTTAAATGCAAATTCAGTATCGAAGCGCACGATATTTTGAATTAAAGGATTACATAAAAAGCTATCATTTATGCTATTGAACTGTCTAACTTTCCCGCCATCGTCATAGTTATATTCTTTAGATTGGAAGTAATCATTACTATTATCTAAAATATAATCTGGTGAATCAACATACTTTATATACCTTGAATAAGATCTAGCACGGCATTCACCGTATGCATCATCTTCCAAATTATAATAATCTAACTGTGCTTGTGTTAATAAACGATGATTCTCTTCCTCTTGTAAAAAGATTTCATTTGAGATTTCAAGGAATCCTTTAGATTCAAATTCATGTACCTTTTCTTCTATGCTAAAGCCACTCATTTTACTAAGAACAAACGTCATTATAAAAACCTCCACACTATTGTATTTTTCTATCTCACCCTATGTTAGAAATGCAATAAGTAACCGAGATTCTTGCTTAATAAAATTAAAAATTATGATATTCAATTAATACACCAAATGAAATATACGTAATTCATTAAAATTATTTATTAAGCAATATTATATATCCTTTTGGTTATTTTTTCTAATTATCTGAAGATTTATCAACATTAGTCTTAATATTCAAAAATAAAGAAATAGATTTTTCAGAAAGATAAAACTGCGCGTATTGCAATTATTTATGTATATAACTTTTTAAAAATTATATTTTAAATATAGCTAGTTTTTTATAAATTTTTTGATATAATTACATACGGGAAAAGGGAAGAACTTTGTCTTCCCTTGTGTTTTTATTTGCATCTAGTACTTTTGCTAGATGCTTTTTTTTATGCTAAAAAGGGTATCCTCAAATACTTTGAGGATACCTTTTCCATCAATTAGTGCAGTTCAATAATTGTACCATCTTCGAATACTTTGAATACTCCAGTAAATCCTGGTCCAGCTGCGCCTTCTATTTTATATGTCGTACGCACTCTAATTTGATAATATTTCTTTCCATTCTCCACTTGCGTATTCTCTAGCGTGTAATCATAGTCTTCTTTATATTCATTTTTAATATATTCTTTAGCTTTCTCAAAAGTAAATGCATTTTGTTTTTTTTCTGTCTCAGTTTTTTGATTTTTTTCTGCCTCTACCTTCTGATTCTTTTCTGTCTCAGTTTTTTGATTTTTTTCTGCCTCTACCTTCTGATTCTTTTCAGTCGCTAGCTTTTGATTTTTTTCTGTCTCTGCTTTTTGATTCTTTTCTGTTGCTACCTTTTGAGTCGTTACTGCAGTGGTTTTTTGTGCCTTCGTTGGTGATTCACTTTTTGCATTTTTTTCTTCTTCATTAATTTTAGTAACTAATCCTACCGCTTTTTTATTATATTCTTCAAGTTTCTTGTTATCTTTTGTTTCTGCAACTAGCTTATTTAATATCTCTCTTGCTTCTGCATAATTTTTCTTACTTATTAACTCTTCACTTTTCGTCAGTTGCTCGCTATACTTCTTTTTTTGTTCTAAGATGGCTAGTAATGCTGTCCGTTCTTCCTTCGCTTGTTTTATAAGCGTAGTATTTCCATTCTTCATGTTCTCTACTTTTTCAAATGACTTGATTGATTCTTCTATCTTTGTTTCTTCTTTTAACTTCACAGCTTCAATCATTGCTTTCGTTTGTTCTACAAGAACTTTTGCATCTGAATCATCTTTTTTCTCATCTAGCGCTTGTTCAAATGATGATAAGGCATTTTTATATTCTTTATTCGTTAACGCGGTCTTTCCTTCATCCATTGCTTTTTCAAAATTACCATTACTACATCCAGCTAACATTAAAAACGTAAGTCCAATTACCATTAATAACTTTTTCATTTTCTCTCCTCCTATATATCCCTAAAATAATAACAGCATATGTATAAAAGTCTGTGTAGTAATTAGACTGAAAGTAAATATGTACTACGTTGTGTGTGGGAAAGGAATTACATTTCATTTACTATCATTACTTAAAACTCCTAAATAGTTGGTTTTCTTCTTCTTTTAAGACAGAAAGGAGTTTTAATAATGTGCGTAAATCTCTCACCAGGCTCTTTACTACACACACTCTTATACACATAGAAAAACTATTTTTAGGTTGCTATTTTTTTAACTTTACATATTCTCGGTTGATTGATACGAACCTCATTTCGTAACATAACGAAAGACAAAAGAAAACAAACCGTAACATAAGTTACCGTTTGTAACATTAATGTAATATAAATGTTACATAAGAATTTTGAACATACAATAGTTTTTTTACATTATTTTCCCCTATCTACATTTTAAGGTGCTACTACAGTGCTAAAACGATTTTCATCTCCCACCTGTTATTGGACTATCATCCTTTGAGTACTTTAGGAAATAGACTTCTTTCCTAAAGTACTCAAATTAATTACAAAGATAACTCTTTTTTCATCCAAACATTACGAAGACCTTTAATCTTTTACTTTCACATTAAATATATATAGCTAACTTTTTTGATATAGTCACATTAAGAAAATAGGGCAAACTTTGTATTCCTTTTTGTTTTTATTTGTATCGAGTTCTTTTGCTAAATACTTTTTTATTTGACATAAAAAAGGTATCCTCAATTACTTTGAGGATACCTTTTCACCTTTATTATCTCTGCTGCTTTCTACCTAATATGAGTAATCCAAAACTCATCATTACAAGAAGTGCTCCCATATATGGTTCCACAGGCATTTTCTGCCCTGTCTTCGGTAATTCTTTTTCAAGTTTCTCTGGATTCGGTGTTCCAGGCTTTTCTGGATCTGGTGTTCCAGGTTTTTCTGGATCTGGTGTCCCAGATTTTTCTGGATTCGGTGTTCCAGGCTTTTCTGGATTTGGTATTCCAGGCTTTTCTGGATTCGGTGTTCCAGGTTTCTCCGGATCTGGTGTTCCAGGTTTTTCTGGATCTGGTGTTCCAGGTTTTTCTGGATCTGGTGTTCCAGGTTTTTCTGGATCTGGTGTTTCTGGGCCTGGTGGCGCTAAATGATTCAATTTGTTTAATACTTCTAATTGAACTGCATTTATCATTCCATTTGTAATTTCAAATGGAATTGGATTAGTTAATTTTTCATATCCTTTTGGTGCTTCTACTTCTACTAGTGTGTAGTTACCTACAGATAGATCTGTGATTTTTGCCTTTCCATCTTTATCTGTTGTTACTTTCACTACTACTTTTCCCTTTTCATCATGAACCTCAAACACAGCTCCTGATAAGACTTCCTTGCTTTCAGCGGCCATTTTTGTAATCTCCACTGAACCTTTGTCTAACTGTTCATTCTCTACTTGCAATGATAAGACTTTCGTCATACCTTTTGTAATTTCGAATGAAACTGGCTTTTCTAGTGGTTTGTAGCCTGCTGGTGTTTCTACTTCTACTAACTCATACTTTCCAATAGATAAATCTGAAACGTCTGCTTTTCCTTCTTTATCCGTTGTTACTTTCGCAACTACTTTGCCTTTTGAGTCACGTACTTCAAATACAACATTTTCTAATGGTGCTTTACTGTCTTTATCTATTTTTGTGATTTCTACATTCCCCGTATCTACCATTTCATTTTCTACAGTGAACGCTAAAGATTTTGTCATACCTTTTGTAATTTCAAATGGTACAGGCTTTTCTAATTTTTTGTAGCCTGGTAAACTCTCTACTTCTACTAACTTGTACTTTCCTACAAGTAAATCTGCAACTGTTGCTTTTCCACCTTTATCTGTCGTTACTTTCGTTACTACCTTGCCTTTGTCGTCTTGAACTTCAAAGACTACACCTGCTAACGGTGCCTTATTATCTTTATCTATTTTTGTAATTTCTACATTTCCCGTATCTACCATTTCATTTTCTATGTTTAATGATAGAACTTCTGTCATACCCTTTTTAATTTCAAACAGTACTGGTTCTGTTAATTGTTTGTAGCCTGGTAAGCTCTCTTTCTCTACTAATTTGTACTTTCCTACAGATAAGTCTGAGATTTTTGCTTTACCATTTTTATCTGTTTTTACTTCCGTTACTACTTTTCCTTGTTCGTCTTGCACTTCGAAGACTACGCCTTCTAATACTTTTTGACTCTCTTTATCTACTTTTGTAATCTCTACTGAGCCTTTGTCTAACTGTTCATTCTCTACTTTTAATGATAAGACTTCTGTCATGCCTTTTTTGATTTCGAATGATACTGGTTCTGTTAATTGTTTGTAGCCTGGTAAGCTTTCTTTCTCTACTAATTTGTACTTTCCTACAGATAAGTCTGAGATTTTTGCTTTACCATTTTTATCTGTCTTTACTTCCGTTACTACTTTTCCTTGTTCGTCTTGTACTTCGAAGACTACGTCTTCTAATACTTTTTGACTATCTTTATCTACTTTTGTAATTTCTACTGAACCTTTGTCTAACTGCTCATTCTCTACTTTTAATGATAAGACTTCTGTCATACCTTTTTTGATTTCGAATGATACTGGTTCTGTTAATTGTTTGTAGCCTGGTAAGCTTTCTTTCTCTACTAATTTGTACTTTCCTACAGATAAGTCTGAGATTTTTGCTTTACCATTTTTATCTGTCTTTACTTCCGTTACTACTTTTCCTTGTTCGTCTTGTACTTCGAAGACTACGCCTTCTAATGCTTTTTGACTATCTTTATCTACTTTTGTAATCTCTACTGAGCCTTTGTCTAACTGTTCATTCTCTACTTTTAATGATAAGACTTCTGTCATACCTTTTTTGATTTCGAATGATACTGGCTCTGTTAGTTTTTTGTAACCTGGTAAGCTTTCTTTCTCTACTAATTTGTACTTTCCTACAGATAAGTCTGAGATTTTTGCTTTACCATTTTTATCTGTCTTTACTTCCGTTACTACTTTTCCTTGTTCGTCTTGTACTTCGAAGACTACGCCTTCTAATGCTTTTTGATTATCTTTATCTACTTTTGTGATTTCTACATTTCCCTTGTCTAACATTTCGTTTTCTACTGTTAAAGCAAGAGATTTTGTCATGCCTTTTTCAATTTGGAAAGTAATCGGATCTACTAATTGTTTATATCCTTTTGGTGCTTTTACTTCTACTAACTTGTATGTGCCGACTGATAAATTAGTAACTTGTACTTGTCCTTTTTTATCTGTCGTTATTTTAGCGACTACTTGTCCTGCTTCATCTTGAATTTCAAAGACTACATCAGCTAAAGCATCTTTATTTTCTTTATCTACTTTTGTAATTTCTACATTTCCTGTATCCACTAATTCATTTTCTACTGTTAGCTTTAGCGCTGTTACTCTACCCTTTTCAATTTCGAATGAAATTGGCTTTTCTAGTGGTTTGTATCCTGCCGGTGTTTCTACTTCCACCAACTCATACTTCCCGATAGATAAATCTGAAACGTTTGCTTTTCCTTCTTTATCCGTCGTTACTTTTGCAACTACTTTTCCTTTTAAATCACGTACTTCAAATACAACATTTTCTAATGGTGCTTTACTATCTTTATCTATTTTTGTTATCTCGACATTCCCTGTATCCACCATTTCATTTTCTACTTTTAATGATAGGACTTCGGTCATGCCTTTTTTGATTTCAAATGATATTGGTTTTTCTAATTTTTTATAACCAGGTAAACTTTCTACCTCTACTAATTCATACTTTCCTACAAGTAAATCTGAAACATTTGCTTTTCCATCTTTATCTGTCGTTACTTTTGTAACTTCATTACCCTTTTCATCTTGGACGATGAATGTTACTCCCGCTAACGGTGCTTTATTATCTTTATCTATCTTTGTTATCTCTATATTTCCCGTATCTACCATTTCATTTTCTATTTTTAATGATAGAACTTCGGTCATGCCTTTTTTGATTTCAAACGATACTGGCTCTGTTAATTTTTTATAGCCTGGTAAACTTTCTTTCTCTACTAATTTATACTTTCCTACTAATAGATCTGAGATTTTTGCTTTACCATCTTTATCTGTTTTTACTTCCTTTACTACTGTTCCAGCTTCATCTTGCACTTCAAAGACTACGCCTTTTAATGCTTTTTTGCTGTCTTTATCTATTTTTGTAATTTCTACTGAACCTTTATCTAACTGTTCATTTTCTACTTTCAATGATAGGACTGTTGTCATACCTTTTGTAATTTCGAATGATACTGGATCTGTTAGCTTTTTGTAGCCTGGTAAACTTTTCGTCTCTACTAATTTGTACTTTCCTACTGATAGATCTGAGATTTTTGCTTTACCATCTTTATCTGTTTTTACTTCTGTTACTACTTTTCCTTGCTCATCTTGCACTTCGAAGACTACGCCTTCTAATACTTTTTGGCTATCTTTATCTATTTTTGTAATTTCTACTGAGCCTTTGTCTAACTGCTCATTTTCTACTTTTATCGATACAGCTTTTGTCATACCTTTTGTAATTTCAAATGGTACTGGTTCTGTTAGCTTTTTATAACCTGGTAAGCTTTTCGTCTCTACTAATTTGTACTTTCCTACTGATAGATCTGAAACGTTTGCTTTTCCATCTTTATCTGTTACTACTTTTCTTACTACTCCATCTTTCTCATCTTGGACTTCAAATTCGACACCCGCTAATACTGCCCCGTTTTCTTTGTCCACTTTTGTGATTTCTATATTACCTTTGTCAACCATTGCATTTTCCACTTGTATTGGGAATATGCCGTCCCCTGTTACATTTACTTCGAACTCTGTTTCTTTTAATTGGTATCCTTCAGGTGCTTTCGTTTCTTTTAAAATATATTTTCCTAGTGCTAACGGTTTAGAGGTTGCCTTACCATCTTTATCTGTAACAATATGTTCGACTACTACACCGTCTTTTACTATATCAAACTCTGCATTTGCTAATGGTTTCTCACCATTTTCCGAATCAATTTTCTTTACTTCAATTTGACCCTTTTGCACAGTATTTTTAATTTCAATTGTTTTTGTTTCTCCAGCTTGAAGTGTAACCTCTACTGGGCTTGTTAATTTTTGATATCCTTCTGGTGCTACTGTTTCATAAACTTTATACGTCCCCGGAGCTAAAGTTTGAGGTACTGAAAAACCTTTTTCGTCCGTTGTCAGTTTTGCAACAACTTCATTTGCACTATTTCGAACTTCAAATTCGGCACCTTTTAACCCTTTGCTCGGATTCTCAGAATCTATTTTATGAAGCGATACTGTACCATCTTTTGGAGCTTCAGGCGGCGTAATAGTTACTTCTTTTGATGTTAATGTTTTATCATCAAAATGTAATTCTGCTTTATTAGGAATCTTCTTATCTACGTAAGAAGATAAGTCTGCATTATTTTTAATTTTCGCCTTGATACTAAGATTAATTATCTGGTCTTCATACGACTTATAATCAAAATTCTCACCAAACGTAAATGTTACTTCACTTCTTTGTTTATCTATATTTAACGTTCCTTTAGAAGTAATATCTTGGCCATTTTGATCATACACTTTTGCCTCTAATACTTCTAAAACATCTTCTAAATCATCACTAATTACCATTGATGTGTATTTAGGAGGATCGTTTGGTATATGTGTACCAACTTGATATTGAATAACTTGATTCATTTGTGTTAGCTGCTCATTCTCTACAAGCTTGCCATTCTCATCAACTATATTTTTTTCAATGCTAGGTGGATTATCGTCACCTGAACCGGATCCTCCCCCACCACTCACAAATACTTGTCCTACTTTTTCTTCAGTTTTAATATTTTTACCTTCTAATTTCACAGTATTTTTATGAGGTTTTGCAGCAGGATTTGTAACCTTTGTTTTATATCTTAAAATATAGCCTTTTGAACTGTCTGGAAATTCAATTGTAAATCCAGTCTTTGTTGCATTTATTTTAATGTTAGATAAATTTGCTGGCTTAATATTTGTTGGTGCATAACCATCTTCAAATACAGCCTCTTCTAATAATACGCTGTCTGTAATTAACTCATGCCCAGGTCCTAATGTATCTGTTAATTTAAGATCTTGCATTTCTGTTCCAGTTGCATTTACATATACAAGCCAATCAGCAATAGACGGATCTTCTTGATTATAAGAACCCCATTTCAATAGATTTTCCGTATTGGGTTGTGGCTTCGGTCTCTCTGTCGTATTACTTACATTTACTTCTTTATTTACGATTTGACCATCAACGTTAAATTCTAATGGAATTTCTTTAACACCATCATATGCTTCTAGACCAAAGTAGAATTCTACGAATAAAGAACCTTTAATGTTGTTCTTTCCTTCTACGTAATCACCCATAGTACACGTTAATAGACCCTTTTTCATCTCACATGTACCAACTGTTTTTCCTTCAGCATCTTTTAAAGGAAAACTCATATTCATAAGGTCTTTTCGAAACTCTTTTGGCATATCAATTGTGAATTGATCTCCACTTTTTATTTTTTCTTTAGCTGACCACTTCACTTCTACTTTCATACCATCTGAGGCTTGATATGGTTCAGATGTCGTGCCATCAGTACGGGAAATATTAATTTCGTCCACTGGACTTTTCATCACAGCAGCTTGAATAACTGGAGCCCACACATTCAGCACTGAAAATAATACTAGAAAAACTAATGAAACCATTGAAACATGTCTTTTAGTACTTTTCATTTGCATAGTTCCCTCCTAAATTTTTATATTTATATAACAAAAAAAGATCGTCCGGTTGCATCAAAAATGTGCAACCAGACGATCTTAGTAACCAATATGTATTACCGTAGACTCTAAGCTTTGCGGCCTATCCTTTCGAATAGTGTGCTAAAAATATCTTTTATTCTTTTTTTGTTTCATTTTCCTCTTAAACCAAATATTACTATACCGTCTAGACGGTTATAATTCAATACTCTATAAAATTGTTCTATTTTTCTAATAAAAAAAATAATTCACCACTACATTAAAGAAGCAATGGTGAATTATTTTAAAATTATATAGTTCGCATATTCTATTTATATGAATTACTAATAAGAGCTTGAATTACTTTTTCTCTTAACTCGGGGCTTAGTCTTCCAACCCCTAAATATTCCGAATACCATAATCCATCTGCTGCTAATCTAATAATTGTTGCACAAACTGAATCTATCTCATCATTCTCTATATTCTTTTGCAGTTGCTGAAATGATTGTTGTAATGGCTCAAGTAATTCAGGTTTTAACATGAGTGCTGCCATCATACTGCTAGACAACTCTTCTGTTCTTCTCTCATTACTTAATCTTTCCTCTACAAAAGAGCGAACCCATCTCCCTTTCCTCTCTGAGTCTTCCGCTACTTTATTGTAAATGGCCCCTTCATAATCCTCTACCCCTCGGACTATCATACCTTCTATTAAAGCTTCTTTATTTGAAAAGTGATACAATAATCCACCTTTGCTTAAACCCGCCTCTTTTGCCACTGCTTCCAAGGTTAATTTAGCAACCCCTTTACATTGTACAATTTGAGAAGCGGCCGTCAAAATCTTTTGCCGCGTTATGCTTATACTCATTCCTTTTTAAAACCCCATTTCTACTAAATTTATATAAATACGAATCTTATTTTTAATATTGTTGATTACTACTAAGTATTTTCTTTATACAACAAAAGCTTCATTACCTTTGAATTTTTAGTTACTTATTCTATTAAAAATTTCCATATCATTCAATATGATAACATTAAATACACAAAGCTGACTATACATCTATCCTTTTGTATTTATTGAAAATATATCCATTAATAAAATTTACCGATTTATTCCTTCTTATTACTTTAAGACAGCATTAATTCTTTCAGTACTAAATAAAAAATGTTATTACTCCCATTAAATTGAGTAATAACATTCTACTTAACAAATTCGCTGCCAACTAGCATCCTTCACATCTTCACTAGTCGGTTTTCTAACTGATCCAATAAAGTGAAACTTTATATCCGCAACATGGACAGGTGTATTTCATTTTGTCACTCCATTATTAACTTGTTTTCCCATATATTCCGACTCACAAAGAATGTAACAGCACAAATCATAGTTATCCCCATGAAAAATGTATTAGAATCTTCATATGTAGTTGGAATGCCTACCGTTACGAAAACAATACTAAAAGCTAAAAATAGATATAATAATAAAGATATAATATAGCTTAGTTTAAATCGTAAAATGATACCTCTAAACAATAGCTCACCAAGTAGACAGCCACCTAAAATAATAGGTACTCCGAAATACAATGTAAGGACTCCCATTTGCGCAGTAGATTGAATTATCTTTCCAATTATGTTCGGCGAAACCAGCTCACTATCGTTTCCCATCCTATCATATAAATCAAGTGCTGTTGCTGAAATAAAGAAACTTAATATAGAAAATGAATACGGTATTAAAAATTTGCTCACTCTCATTCACCTCGCTTTTTTCTTTACATATATTATTCATTATTTCCTATCATTTTTACATAAAAAAATAACCCTCTATGATAAAACATAGAGGGAAGCATTTCTATATAAAAATCTATACCTTATCCTGAAGTGAATCCCGAAAATAGGACAAATATCAAAACACCTAAACCATTTGCTATCTGCTCCCTACATTCTTTAGGGTAGATAGTTTATATGTTTTATTAGAAAGTAGTGCCTTCTTTTTTATAATATTCTTTTGAAATCTCTTCATAAAATGCGGCTGATGTCGCGTAGAAATAAGGTGCTAACCATAAGAAACCGATTCCTACAGTAAGAATACTTAAAATGAACCAACCTAAGAAACTTAAGCATAGTAAAAAGTAATCCATTTTATGTCCATTCATCATATGACGACTCTCAGTAATCGCTTGATTCGCTGTATATTCTGGATGATCATTCAAAATAAAATATGTCATAGAATAAGAAAATGATTTAATAATACCTGGAATAATAAGAAGTAATGTCCATAGAGTCAAGTATACATACATTAGTAAATATGTTAAAAACGACTTTATCAACTTACTTCCATCGCTAAACCATCTAAATATATGACCAATGCGAGCATCAGTCCCACGAATTGCATTTAAAACAAGATAATAGGCACCTATTGTTAATGGACCAATAACAAGCATTACTATAATACTTACTGTAAGTGAATCACTTGCTTCTTCCCAACCCCAAAATATCGAGAAAATACCTGTTGTTAGCATTTCAACAGCTCCAATAAGGATTCCAATTAATAAGGTTGCCCCTACCGCTAATCCCCATCTTCCTTTTAATGCATCAAGTGCTTCTCTTTTCAACTGACTTATCATATATAACCTCCTAATACTATTTATATTTTAGTATACCATTTATATCAAAAACCCCATAGATTTCCCTTAAATAGAAGCTAATTACCTTTTTTCATATACTGTAGTTGTACTAATATATGGATTAAACCAATCTTTTCCCTATAACAAAAAAGCCTGCCTTTCATAATAGGCAAGCTTTCTCTGGTTAATTCTCACTTAACTTCTTCTTATACCAATCCTGCATTCTCTCCGCATCTTCTACTCTCGTATGCTCTATTTTGTAACTAGATGATGCACTCGAAAACTTATACGTACATAAATCCGCACGGCGCTGAAAATATGATTGTGTCTTCTCCATTGATTGGACGTGTCTTCTTCTAATAAGTCCTGTATATTTTCCGACGCTACGATAGACAAGTGTAATTTGTTCTCCGTTAACACTGTAGCCATTTGTTTTAAATGTTGCGTAGCCAAGTGTAAAGATAAGGATTGCGAGCGGTAGTAATGCCCACATGATGTAATACTTTTCAAAGTATACGCTTATTCCAGTAAGCGGGATTGCGAGCATAGCGAAAAAGATGAAACTATCAATGAGATAGCGGCGCAATGCTGCTTTTGGTAACGAAGTAATATTTGCATTCAGTTCGTATGGTAATTGTAAATGCGCGAGTAACTGTTGCACTCGATTTTTTCGAATGATAGGATGCAGTGTAACTTTTTCTTCTTTCCCTTCACTTTGAATGACTTCTACTTGCACAGCACAATAACCGAACGGTTGGCGTAAAATGCCTTCTTTTATCGTAATCCCTTGAATGCGGTGCAATTTTAGTACGAGTTCTTTTCTCTCCAGTAACCCTTGCGAAATACGGACTTCATCATTTTTTCGATTTACTGTGAAGTTACCGTGTTTTAACGCGTAGCCAATTGTAGATATCATCCAAGAAACAACAAGTAGAATAGCTACCATGTAAATCCAGCCATATATATCGTGGTCCATTACATATGACGTCACACTATTTTTTATCCATTTCGGAATATACTCATCTACTTGGTGATAAACGAAAAAGATTAAAGAGAACAATACTCCAAATTGACCAGATGTAACAGACGCTATTAAAATCTCTTTCCACGTTAACTTGTACTCTGTCGTTTGTTTTTCCTCTGTAACAATTGCTTTTTCTACTGTATTTTCTGCTGCTTCGTCTAACGTTTTTTCTGCTTTCACTTCTGGAGTTGGCTCATTTAGCAAAGTAATAAGCTCCGTCGCCTCTTCTACCGTAATTCCAGCTAAGCTAACTTCTGCTTCATCGCCCCCGCCAGCTGTTTCAATCTGAATTTTTTTCAAACCGAGCATTTGGTATAGTACGTTAGAACTTGTATTAATCGTTTGAACACGTTCTTTATTTAAGTAGCTCTCCTTCTTTACGAAGAGACCTTGCTTCACATGTAATACGTTATTTTCGACCCAGTATACTTTGTAATACCAGCCTACGATAGCTGAAATAATTGTGATCAACGCAAAACCAATAGGAACTAAATACCAAAATGGAAACTTTCCCCTTAAGCTAAAAAGAAAAATAATGAGTGGTATAAAGTCTGTTATTTTTAACTCTAATAACATCGTGATTGGATGCTGCCTCTTATACATCCTCATCACTCACTTTCGCTAATTCTGCGATTTTCGTTTTCAACATTTCAGCTTCATACATCGTTAAACCTGGGATGCTATGAGAAGTTGCTGCTGTTGAAATGTGTAATTCTGCTAATCCGTATTTTCTCATAATTGGCCCTTGTTCAATCGTAACGTGCTGCACACGAATCATCGGTACTAATACGCGCTTTACGACGAAAAGACCATGCTGAATTTCAAGTTCTTCTTCATTTAGTTGGTAGCTGTAATAACGTTGACGTAGTTTCGGAAACGTAAAGTAATCAAACGGTGTATATACAATTGTTAATCCGATGAGCACATAGAAAATCCAAGCCCACCAATTAAACTTAATCATAAAGAAAAGATATGCCAAAATGACTATAATACTGATTCCTAGCTCAATTAAAGAACGCGCTTTCCACACCTTGACCATGTCAGGGTGAATTTCATTTTTCAATGGATCCATGTAACCACTCCAAATCTAGTAATCTAATATATAAATACTCTCAATCTATATTTTACGTAACTTTACAGAAAATTGAAATTCAATCTTCTTTCTTCTCAGGAATAAAATATCCGAACCAAAGTAGCCAAATGAAACCGATTAACTTCATCCAATTTCCATCCGCTTGAAAAGCTTCAATCATACCTGGTATTTTATAAACCCCAATAAATCCAAGAAAACCGAGCCACCAGTTTTTTTGCATTTTCATCTTTACTCCTCCTTCATGACGTTTTTCACATTTCGAATCCAAATTTCTTTATACTTTAACTGGAATCCCATGAGCATATAGTTGCTCATATTATCAATCACGAGTGCTAGCGTATGAGCATTTTCTTCCGTTTCATGTTGTGACACAACGTCAAGTCTTGCGCCTTTCTTCAATAAATCGTGGAAACCATTTAAGAAATCTTCTTGTATTTCAAATAAGCGTTTCTGATACTTTTCATTTCGCGATGCAGTTACGATAAATTCATTGATAACGCGTAATATCCCTTCTTGCCCTTCATATTCAGAGAGCATATGTAAACCATCAGCAATTAACTTTTCTGCAAAGTTTTCTTTCGTATATTGCTCTTTATCGAAATAACTCACGAAATGATATCCAGAGAAAATTTCTTCAAATAAAAAATCGATTAACGCTTCTTTAGAAGAAAAATGATAATAAATAGCCGGTTTTGAAATACCTACCTCTTTCGCAATCATGGAAAGACTCATCTTCTCAATGCCGTGTTCTGCCATAAGTTTAAATGATGCCTCTACAATGTTTTGCGATGTTTGTAAATTCTTCGTCATACTGTACCTCACTTGTTTTTACTTACCGGTCGGTAAGTAAATTATAAAATAAAACGAAATGATTTTCAATTTAGTTAGCACTACAGAAGGTATTTATTGGAAAATATAGAAAGTTATAAAGTAAAAGCAACATATAAGAATAAGGAGGATATCATATGGGACTTGGTGGTAATGGCGGTAGTGGTGGTAATGGCGGCGGTGAAGCGGGACAAGCTGGTAAGAGCGGATTTTCATTAATCATTGTACTTTTTATCGTATTGATTATAGCTGGAATTAGCTATATCGGACTTAGCTTCTAAGAAAAGGCGTCCTACATTACATATGTAGGACGCCTTGTTTTTAATCTCTATTCAGCAATCGCATACGATAACAATTCATCGTCACTTCTCCAAGCCTTTGCAGTAATTGATAGTTCGCATATGCGCCGACTGGGGCACCGATTACTGGTACGAGCTGAAGCATTTTCGCTAAATCAATATAGTCTCGGTACTCTGTTTGGAACTTTTCCCAGTCCATATGATTTTCTTTTTCTGTATCCCACGTTTCGATTGCTTTCCATATTTCTTTTCTGTGATCGTCACTTGAAAAGGCAAGTTGGAAAACGTGAAGGATAAAAAGACGCTCTTCTTGTTTACTCGTATCAAATCCGTACAATGTCGCTGCATCGAATAAAAATTTAATTTTAATTGTAAGTAAAAGCGGAAAGTCAGCAAGACCGAGGAGAATACCACCAGCTCCAGTCCCTGCTCCTTCTGCCGCTGCTATTTTTTTGTACTCATCCATTTTTTTACGAACTTCATCGTCACGTCTTTGCAGTGACCATGTCGTCTCTTTTAGCTTCGGCTTTATAAAGTTTGACCCGGCGCTAATCGTTTGCACCATCATACGAATTGTCTCTGTTAGTACCTTTTGTACTTTCGCCGGAATGAGCTGTTGCACCTTCGTCTGCACTTTTTTGGAGAACCGTGTCATCATAGAAGAATCTTTCATGAATGTAGCTTTCCACTGCTCCAATTCTTTTATAACCTTCTCTTCGTATGTAATCATAGGTTCATTCCTTTCAATTTAAACGCTCAATGCGCTTCGCCCCGTATTGGTAAACGAAACCGATACTAAATAATATGCTTACGATAAGTAAAATTCCTGTCATCATGAAATCTTTCGTTGCTAGTGCAAATATAACTGTAAAGATTACGCTTCCGATGATTAGAATCGCGTTTAATAAAGCAAGAAAATCTTTCTTCTTCTCTTCTCCCCCTACTGGATACAAATCAAGCCAAATTTTCATGCGATGATGTTTCCATAAAGTTAATAGCTGATAACCGATTAAGTATAGGAAGATAAGGCTTACGATAAATCGTCCATATAAAAATGGAATGAAGTAAAGAATTACTCCGCCAAGAGCGAGCAGACGCACATATAATCCAAAATAATTACCAGATCTTAAAAACGTTCTCGTATATAAGTATAAATATGTACGCTTTTCGCCTATCATCGACAGAATGAAATCTAGCCATTTTCTGCGGGCTACTCTTTCTTTTAATGCTGGTACATCAACGAACATGTTCGCAATGCGGTACAGTAGCATCATCTTCTTACCTTCTTCGGAAATTAAATACTCCCAGTTTAGTGGCTTTCCTTTGACCATTTGATGCATGATAGCAAGGTATAACACCATGAGAAGGACGATTCCACCAATGAAAAGAACTGAAGTACGTTCTACAAGGAAATATACAAATAAACCGTTTAGGATAAAACGAATAAACCAATCAGCCCTTTGTATATTTTGATCTGTTAAAAATGACTTTTCCCACGCTACAAATAAATTCCACGCTTTTACAATGACAAATGCGAGTACGATCCATATGTAGCCAGCTCCTGTTTGCTTCATTTGTTGGAAGTATAACGGAGCAAGCGCAGCTGCTACGATTGCGATTATGTATAACTGAATCATAAATGTAAAAAGAAATGCCTTTGTGAAGTAAGGTTTTAACTTTTCTTCAACTGGCAGTAAGTAAACGAGATCCGCTTCTTTTAATAATGTTTGAATGGATCCAGCCGTTAACACGAGTCCAATTAATACTGCCATTACGAGCGCCGCCGGAAACGAAGGTGTTAACGTTTGTAACCATTGCTGGTAATAGTACGCTCCCGCACCGATGATGAACACGAAAATAAATTTCAAATGATCATTAAATACGTATTTACTATATGTACGAACTTCTTTTAGAAAGTGACGAAATCGTTCTTTCCATAACGCTGTGCTATTCATAATCTTCTTCCTTTGTTAGCGCGATGTAAATATCATCTAACGTTGCACCTGGCATATTAAACTGTGATTGCAGTTCAGATAGCGTTCCCTTCGCTCTTACTTCACCTTGATGCAAAATAATGAACGAATCACAATAACGCTCTGCCGTCGCTAAAATATGTGTGCTCATTAAAATACCGGCACCACTCTTTTTCATTTGGTCCATCATTTGAAGAAGGGATTGAATCGCTAACGGATCTAATCCAACGAAAGGTTCATCTACTATGTAAAGAGATGGCTCCACTAAAAATGCGCTCATAATCATTACTTTTTGTTTCATTCCTTTTGAGAAATGAGATGGAAACCATTTTAAACGATTTTTCATACGAAACTCTTGTAGTAGTTGTCCTACACGTTCTTCATATTGTTTTTCATCAACGCCATACGCCATAGCTGTTAATTTCAAATGCTCTTCTAACGTTAATTCATCATATAATACTGGCGTTTCCGGAATGAATGAAAAGCTAGAACGGTACGCTGTCATATCATCACGAATTGTTTTCCCATTAATTGTGACAGTTCCTTTTTTCGGTTCCATTAAACCGATAATATGTTTAATCGTCGTACTTTTACCAGCTCCATTTAAACCGATTAAGCCGACAAGTTCGCCTTTATTAACAGAGAACGAAACGTCTTTTAATACAGGTCGTTTCGTATATCCTCCTGTAACATTTTCTACACGCAATAACTCGCTCATACGACACCACTTTCTTCATTAGTATTCATTCTATATTCATCTTACCAAAAATTATGCTGTACTACATAGTATCCATGTACTCAAAAAAAATTTTTAAATTTATTAGCATATATTTTTCCGAAAGCGGACATCATAATTATTGAAGAAGGAACACATTGAAAAAGCAACCACCAATTGATGAGTACAACAACATAGTGAAGTCATCATGAAATGGGGTGTCCAAGTTGGACAATGAAATTTACACATAACCAGATCATTTGTTTCATTTTCGAAACGGGGTGTCTCTGAAAGAGCATATACTGTTTTAAAAAATAAACAATTTCATTTTAAAAAAGATTGCAATTCATTTCACTTGAAAATGGGGTGTCTACGGCAGAAACTTTAGCCGATTTACCGTGCATTTCTTAAATAAATGAGGTGTCTGCGAAACGTAAATTACGATAATGCTTTTTCAATCCCTCTTCAGAAAACAGGAAGCTGAGTCAGCTTCCTGTTTTTCGTGTTTGTTCTCTTATGTAATTATGGTAAAATACGGCTAAGGATATTTGAAAGGATGAGATCAATGAATCATACAGCAGACAATTGTATTTTTTGTAAAATCATTGACGGGCAAATCCCTTGCTCAAAAGTATACGAAGATGAACATGTGCTTGCATTTTTAGATATTAGTCAAGTAACAAAAGGACATACTCTTGTTATTCCGAAAGTTCACAAACAAGACATTTTTGCGTTAACGCCAGAAATCGCATCACACATTTTTTCTGTCGTTCCAAAAATCGCAAATGCGATTAAAGCAGAGTTTAATCCAGTTGGCTTTAACCTACTTAACAATAACGGTGAAAAAGCTGGACAAACTGTGTTCCACTTCCACCTTCATTTAATTCCACGCTACGGTGAAAAAGATGGTTTCGGTGCTGTTTGGAAATCACATCAAAATGAATACACTATGGAAAATTTACAAAACATCGCAAGTACAATTGCAAATAGTGTGAAATAATGACACTATAAGAAGGCGTAATACATAACAAGCCACTTCCCTGAAGTCATCAAATTCCGCATGGCTTGTTTCTTTACTTAAAATGCTCAGGGATGATTGTTTGTGCATAGCACATATAAGAAAGATATGCATATTTTTCCCATCATGAATACGAACAAAAAATAAGGAGGTCTCCTTTTATGTCAAAAGCTAAATCCTTTATTACAGGTGTTATTTGCGGCGGAGCAGTTGCTGGACTAGCTGTTCTTTTCTCAACTCCTTCTTCTGGTAAAGACATGCGTGGCAAGTTAAAAGAAAAAGGAAATGATATTAAAAAGACTTTAGCTGATATTACAGCTGATACGAAATTATTAAAGCGTCAAATTGTTGAAACTGCTTCAGAAGGTAAAGAAGTGTTTCAAGAATTAAAAGATGACATGCAAGACACGCTTTCTAACTGGAAGCAAGATATTTCTCAAAACAAGCGCCATATTGAGAAAGAAATTTTGGACATCCAAAAGTCAATTGAGAAACTACAAGAAGCTGTTCCAGAAAAAGCGTAAACAAATTCCTGCTTAGTTTTTTGCATATAACAAATATTTTTTATATAAATTGACCTTGACACGGCATATCGTATAGATATGCCGTGTTTTTATGCATTTACAATATATGTTATCACTTAACATGTAAGGACAACGTATGTATTCACGACTCATAAAACGCTTCCATAGTTATGCATGATTTGTATAGAATGTCATTTTTCCGAAAAATTTTCACAATTCTCACAAAAAGACTTTATTAATTTTTATTTTACTGGCATAATAGATAGTAATGAAAAAAGAATGTTAAAGTGGGTGAGTAAATGAAAAGTGGAGAAAAAGATTACTCGGTAAAAGAAGCGATGATTTTCAGCCAACGCATTGCTCAATTATCGAAAGCGTTATGGAAATGTGTAGAGAAAGATTGGCAGCAGTGGATTAAACCTTACGATTTAAATATTAATGAACATCATATTTTAACAATCGCTTATCATTTAAAAGGGGCTTCTATTTCTGAGATTGCTAAGTTTGGAGTTATGCACGTATCAACAGCGTTTAACTTCTCGAAAAAGCTGGAAGAACGCGGCTATCTTGTATTCTCGAAAAAGGAAGATGATAAACGAAATACGTACATTGAAATTACAGACAAAGGGGAAGAATTACTACTTCGCTTAATGGAAGAGTATGACCCTGAAAATAATTCAGTGTTTAATGGGGCTCTTGCACTTCGTAATTTTTATGGGAAGTTCCCAGAAAATATCGAACTGATTGCAATCCTGCGTAACATTTACGGACAAGACTTTATCGATATTTTTGAGAAATCATTAGAAGATATTGAAGAGAACTTTACAGAATCCGATCAAAAGTTAGTTAAGAAATAATCTATTTATTTTTTCGCAATCATGCTTAAGAATTCATTCATAAGCGGCTTAAATAAACCTTGTTTTGCTAGCGCTTCCGCAGTTTCGTGTACTTCGAGCTGATGTGGAAGCGCTTTTTCAAATTGATCTAACAGCGCATCGAACAAAAGAAGCCCTTCTGTTTTCTCCACTACATATTGCTCGTTCAGTTTTTCACAAAGATTTAATATACGTTCAATATCTTTTTTACGAGCTTTTTTCTTTATGATCAAAGAATAAAATGGACACTTCTCTTCATCAATCATTTTAAATAATAAGTCTACATAGTATTCAGCTTGTTCTAATCTTCTAACAACGTCCATTTTCTCCCTCACTTTCTAACACAAAGTCTTCTATTTCTGAATTTTGTAACACGAACAAAATATCGTGTGATACAATATATGTATATGTATTTTAGCCAAAAGGAGGTCTCGCCTCATGACACTTATAACAGTTGTTTTTGTCGCATTCGCACTTCTTGTTATATTTTACACGAATTTCATGACACATACACTGTGTGAACGAAAACAAATAGCTGCGAGCCGCCAGCCCGGTGTCTTTCGGGTTATTAATGTATGTATAACAATTTTATTAATTTCTAGTTATATAGAAATTATATTTCATGGAAAGTGAGGAAGGAAAGCCCCTTCCTCACTTTTTTCCTCTATAAGCAAATTATACCTACAATAACCAATAAAATAAACAGTACAAGTAATAAAATAAGTTGAGAATTCATCCCCATCCCCTCCTCTATTCTGTATATGCGGCATGCGCCCAATATGGCACACTTTCAAAATCTGACACGTGCTGGTTAATTTTTCTTTATCAATATGAAAACGGTTCGAAATATGATATATTAAATTTTGTACATATTGCTTATACTATAGAACAAAACATTCATCAAAACTTTATCCTCAGCCACGGTAAGCCCTGTTAAGCGCGCTTTACCAATATAAAAAAGCAAAAGTATCAGTGAGACTTAATCGGGCTCTTATGAATGAAAATTCATCGGTGTAGGATAAATTAAAAATACATAATAGTAGGAGTGTTTATCGAATGAAGAAAGCTATGCTTGCCTTAGCCGCAACAAGTGTAATCGCATTATCAGCATGTGGAACATCATCATCAGACAAAATTGTTACATCTAAAGCTGGTGACATTACAAAAGAAGAATTCTACGATCAAATGAAGACACAAGCTGGTAAACAAGTACTAAACAACATGGTTATGGAAAAAGTACTTATTAAAAACTACAAAGTTGAAGACAAAGATGTAGACAAAAAGTTCGATGAAATGAAAAAACAATACGGTGATCAATTCGATACACTAATGAAACAACAAGGTATTAAAGAAGAAACTATTAAAAATAGTGTGCGTGCTCAATTAGCTCAAGAAAAAGCGGTTGAACAATCGATTACTGATAAAGATGTAAAAGCAAAATTCGAGGATTATAAAAAAGAAATTAAAGCAAGTCATATCCTTGTAAAAGATGAAGAAACTGCTAAAAAGGTAAAAGATGAACTTGCTCAAGGTAAATCTTTCGAAGAATTAGCAAAACAATACTCTGAAGATACAGGCTCAAAAGAAAAAGGTGGCGACTTAGGATTCTTCGGACCAGGGAAAATGGTAAAAGAATTTGAAGAAGCAGCTCAAAAGTTGAAAAAAGGTGAAGTAAGCGAACCTGTAAAAACACAATTCGGTTACCATATCATCAAAGTAACTGATAATCACGCAGATGCAAATTTCGATAAAGCAAAAGCTGATATTAAAAAATCACTAGTTCAAGAAAAAACACAAGATGCTCAATTTATGAACGATCTTATGATGAAAGAAATCAAAAAAGCTGACGTAAAAGTTGACGATAAAGATTTAAAAGATCTTTTCGAAGAGAAAAAAGCTGACGCTAAGAAAGACGAAAAGAAATAATGAAGTAAAAAAAGCTTGGGCTTCGGCCCAAGCTTTTTTATCCCCTCTTCTCCCGGTAGTTAATCTAGATTCGGTAAATGAAATTATATCGGCGATTTTTCAAATATATCGACCGCAACTCCAATTATATCGGCGATTTTCGAAATATATCGACTTACCGACAAAAAACGACAACAAGCGTGACTCCCTCTTCAAACACAAAAAAACCTTGATCCACGCCACGTAGAACCAAGGTTTATCTTATTATCATTGATTAAATGAAAAAACTATGTTAAATTAGAACAGAAACACGTTTCACAAAACAAAAGGAACGTATTTATCCGTATCTTAATTGTACACCAAAACACATCTTCAGTCAACCTCTATTTTTCACTTTTAAAGGAGTGCTTACCGTATGAACAAAAAACTTGATCTAGAGCAAAAAAGATTGGATACCGTAATTGAAACAATTACGGAGCAAATTGATAAACTGGAAAACGAAACTGGCAGACGCCGAGCAGAAGTAATCAATATTCGTAAACACTTTTGGGATGACGTGAAAGTGAATACTGATACTTTCGATGATTATCTTGAAACAGTTATCAACTTAAGACAACAAGCTCAGTCACTAGCTGTCACACAAATTACCCATAAGCACACCTTTAATCGACTTGCCGCATTAAGACGTATGCATAAAGCACCTTATTTCGGACGAATTGATTTCAAAGAAGAAGGAGAATCTACCGCGGATCAAATTTATATCGGCGTCGCTACACTTACTGATGCAAGCGGAGAAAACTTCCTTATATATGACTGGCGCGCACCTATTTCGAGTGTGTACTATGATTATCCACCAGGACCTGCTGAATACAGTACACCAGGCGGCGTAATCCACGGTAATGTGGAGAAAAAATTACAATACATTATTCAAAATGGCGAGATTGATTCTATGTTCGATACGAGCCTTACAATTGGTGATGAAATCTTGCAACAAGCGCTTGGAAAAGGCACGAACAAACATATGCAAAGCATCGTTGCTACGATTCAGCGCGAGCAAAATGAAATTATCCGTCACGATGAAGGCCGACTCCTTATCGTGCAAGGAGCCGCTGGTAGTGGTAAAACATCAGCTGCATTGCAACGAATCGCCTACTTACTATATAAATATCGCGAATGGCTAAAAGCAGATCAAATTATTCTCTTCTCTCCTAACTCTATGTTCAATAGCTACGTTTCTAACGTACTACCTGAACTCGGTGAAGAAAATATGCAGCAAGTTACATTCCAAGAATATTTAAATCATAGACTAAGTAAGTCATTTGAAGTTGAAGATCCTTATGAGCAATTGGAATATATGTTAACTGAAACGAATAGCCCTACCTATAAAACGAGAAATGCGAGCATCCGATTTAAAGCATCCACTCAATTTTTCGAGATGATTAGAGCGTACAGACAATCTCTTGAATCTTCAGGCATGCTATTTAGAGGAATGAAATTTAGAGGAAAACTGATTGTTTCTGCGAAAGAAATTACAGAACAATTTTACAATACCGACTCCTCCCTCCGCTTCCATAGTCGAATTGAGAAGTTAACGGATTGGCTAAATAAGCAAATAGATGCACTTGAAAAAGCAGAACTGAAAAAGCCTTGGGTAGAAGAAGAAATTGAATTACTTAGTAAAGATGAATACCAAAAAGCTTATAAATATTTGCAGAAAAAAGGAGAGTTTGACGACAACTCCTTTAATGATTTTGAAAAAGAAACGAGAGTACTTGGACGTATGATTGTCCGTAAAAAATTGAAGCCACTGCGTAAAGGCGTTCAAACATTACGCTTTATCAATTTCACAGGTATATATAAACAACTCTTCACAGATGCATCATGGGTTACTGAGAAAAAACCGAAAGAGTGGGATGACATTTGCTCCTTAACAATAAACATGCTTGATGAAGGAAAACTATATTACGAGGATGCGACTCCATTCTTACTTTTAAAAGAATTAATTGAAGGCTTCCAAACGAACAGATCGATTAAACACGTACTCGTAGACGAAGCGCAAGATTATTCTCCGTTTCAGTTCGAGTTTTTAAAACGTCTCTTCCCTGCCGCAAGAATGACAGTACTCGGCGACTTTAACCAAGCGATATTTGCTCATGCGAGTGAAACGGTTAATTTCGATACACTTACAAATTTATACGGTCCAGACGAAACAAACGGCATTAACTTAACTCGTAGCTATCGCTCAACAAAACCGATTATTGAATTTACACGTGCTCTCGTACCGGAAGGCAAGAACATTCACGCCTTTGAACGTGACGGCGAGAAACCTACAGTGACGAAAGTATCGAATGTCAAAGAACTGCACGAACGTATTACTGCCAAAGTTGCTGAACTACAAAAAGAGCAGCACAATACGATCGCAATTATATGTAAATCTGCAGCTGAAAGCGCAGCTGCATACGAAGCACTTAATCATATCGATAATATTAAACTCGTGAAGAGTAACTCAGCCGAGTATGAGCAAGGCATTGTCGTAATCCCTGCTTACTTAGCGAAAGGTATTGAATTTGATGCTGTTATTATTTACAATGCTTCTAAAGATGTGTACAACGATGAGAGCGTTCGTAGATTGTTCTACACTGCTTGCACACGCGCAATGCATGAATTGCAACTTTATAGCGTTGGCGAGGTTAGTCCTTTTGTGCTTGGGGCTGATTCGGAGAGTTTTGAGCTTATTACACCTTGATGACAATCAAGGTGTTTCTTTTTTTGCAGGACTTACACCTTTAAAGTAGAATATATCATTTTAGAAAAAAGCAAGGAGTGAAACAATGAACTATTATTTTATTGCTATTTATGACGGCGAGTTTCCTACCGAAAAATTACATACTATTTTACAATCTAATCACACTTTTACTAACTTAAACGTCCGCACCATTTCAATCTCCTCACCAAGACCTTTCACATTATTAGTTGGCGAAGAACACGATACACTCACAACTGGATTTACAGACAAATACCACTTATTCACGAAAGAGTTGCAAACACTCGAGCAGCAAGAAAAGTACTACTATGTATACGATTATAAAATTAGAAAGAACATCGAGAATCCAATCCAAAAATGCTTTCCATTCGCACAAATCCATATAAGTGTTACGAAATTCCATCAAATGATTCAAAAAGTAAAAAACTTAAAACGACCTGTATTTGCAGGTTATAACATCGTCTCTCATGATACAGACATACTTACGATTGATGTACTTCTTTCTTCACCTTTATTGGATCCTAACACTTCCGAAAAAGACGCGGAAGAATACGCCTATTTACACCAGCTAGCTGAATCAATTTCTCGTTCTGAATTATGTATTTCTATTAAAGAGAGTGCACTTATTTAAACACGAAAAGAGGGTTATTTATCATAACCCTCTACATACTATCTATTTATGTTTTTGAAACAAAACGTACTAAGTGTGCTAGTGTAAAAAATACAGATTGCGATGTCCATACCGTTTTTTTATGAATATTTATTTACTTCTTGTCCCCTGACACTAATGTTCTGCTTAAAAACAGGAATTTTCATCCATATATCTTGTTCCCTATTTTAAAACATAATACAATTAAAATGTAACTTAATAAGCTATAACTAGTAGGTGTGGCAATCATCTCTTCCATTTTGAAAAAAGGGGGGAGGTGATAATATAATCGCGATGTTTATAATTAAATTAGTGTATGGTATCCTAACCGGAGCTGGCGTTGTCATCGGTAGAAGATACGTCGGTCCGTGGCTAATTTCTGTATACAAAAAAGCGAGAACCACCCTGCTTCGTGGAAAAGGTAAGGGCGGTTCTCGGCTAAAACGTTAATGTAATTGTCTTATAACCGCACCTACTACCACCACAATAGCAAGTTAGGTTACACAAGGCAGAAGTTTCTCAGGCTTCTGTCTTTTTTATTTTATGCAAAATTCACACTACATACTCTATCATTATTGTAACACATTTTATTTATTTTTAGTCAAGAGAAAAACTACCTAAAGGGCTCCCCTTCAGGTAGTTCTCTATTTTACGCTAACGCAGCTAGACTTTTTCAAGTTCAGCTGTGCCGCTCTCATCATTTATAGCACCAATAAAGACGGATTATGTACCCGCTTCATAACAGTATGAGTAAACAAGGAACAACACCTATTACGAATATAAAAAATCCTCTCACTATATAGCACCTATGTTTTCAGCAATACTCTATTACCATCAAACTAAATTTGTATAATTTAAACTACAGAATAGCAAGCTAATTTTCAAATATCTTCTTGCACATTATCCTAAATTTATTATCTATTTGTATCATGCTTATAAATAAAAGATATCCTACCGACGCACCGAGCATATTTATAGCAATCCGCCACACATCAAAAACATCAGACAAAGTTAGTAAATGTAATATCTCCCAAACAAGAAAGGTCATAACATACCACTTACGAGCTTTCTTATAGTTAGTCACTTTATTAAGCAGCACTGGAACGAAAAATCCAAATGGAACTACTAATATTATATGTTGTAAAACACTTAACCAATAAGTTGAGTTTCCCCAAGGACCTGGATGTGCAATAAAATCTTTAACTTGCCAAAGTGTTATTCCAAAAAGTTGTAATAACGTTTCTAAATCAGATATATGTAAAAATTGCTGCCAAAATTCAATGGGATGATAGACAGTCCCACCTGTCAAACTGCGAACAGAGTCAAATGTAGAAGTTGAAATAAACGTTCCTAAAAAGACAATAAAACAAATGATTATATAAGGAATACATAAAATTTTTGATAATACCTTTAATGATCTAGGAACTTCGTATACCGATTTATTAATCTCTACGCCAATAACTTTTGATTCTCCAAAACTTTGAATCGCTTTATAAATCGCTTCTTTTTCATTCATACCTTGTTCCATATATTCTTCTTTCAAGCTGTTCAAGTGATCATACATTTCTAGAAATAACTCATCCTGTTCAATATCACTAAGTTCTGAATAGGCTAAAATAGACTTAATATACTCATCAAATTCACTCATAAATAACTCCTTTCTGACAAGCTTGAATTAATGCTGTTACACTCTCCCAAGAATTCATTTTCTTCTGTAATTCTTTTTTCCCTTTATCTGTAATAGTATAGAATTTCCTTTTCATCCCATTCTCAGATTCATTCCAATAAGATTCAAGAAACTCCTTTTTCTCTAATCTCTTTAAAGCAGGATACAACGTTCCCTGCCCCATACTATACAAATCTTCACTTGCATCCTTTAAACTTTGAGCTATTTCATATCCATATGTATCACGTTTTGCAATGATAGAAAGTAATAAAATATCTATACTTCCCTTCAAGATTTCTTTGTCCAACAATACCACCACCTTATATACATCGTATAACAACATATGTCGTTATGCAATATATTTAGAATAATATTCCATAAAAAAACCACCTAAAGGCTCCCCTTCAGGTGGTTCTCTATTTTATGCTAACGCAGCTGCCTGTTCTTGTTGATCTACAGGAATTACAGCGTCTGTTAATGCTTTTTCTAGTTCTGCTGTATATTTCATTTGTTCTTCTTTGCTCCAGCCTAGTTTCGCAGCCATGTAGTTGATTACTGCTTCTTTCCACTCGTATACCCAGTGGATGTTGAAGAATACAGCGCCTCTGCGGCGTACGAAGAAGTCAACTGGTTTTGCTGTCATTTCATAATCCATTGCGTATACAAGTGGGATTAGAACGTCAAGCGGCATGTTGTATTCTTTCGCTTCGTCTTTATGTTTTTTCGCTAAGTCAAATAGTACGTCAACGTTAGAACCGTAGAATTTCGCGAATTCTTCTGCTTGTGCTGTTGTTAAACCATATTTCGTACCTTCGCCAGCTTTTTTCGCAACGAATGCTGGGAATCCGTGTGAACCATCTACATGTCCACCAGAGATTGGCATATGTTTCGTGTCGCTCTTCGGATATGCGCTATGACCTTCTTTTTGTAGTAAGTTCGTTACGTAGTCTACTACCATTTCAGCCATTTTGCGGTATCCTGTTAATTTACCACCTGCGATTGTAATTAAACCAGATTCAGAAGTCCAAATTTCATCTTTACGAGAAATTTCAGATGCACTCTTACCTTCTTCATAAATTAACGGACGTACACCAGCCCAGCTTGATTCAATGTCTTTCTCTGTAATTTTCACGCTTGGGAACATGTAGTTAATCGCATTAATGATGTAGGTGCGATCTTCTGTTGTCATTTGTGGTACAGCTGCGTCTTTATCGTAGAACGTATCTGTTGTACCTACATAAGTTTTTCCGCCGCGAGGAATCGCGAACACCATACGTTTATCTGGTGTATCGAAGTAAATCGCTTGACCTAATGGGAAACGTTTTTGGTCAATTACTAAGTGAACACCTTTTGATAACTGAAGTACTTTTCCTTTTTTCGAGTTATCTTTTTCACGAAGTGTATCTACCCAAGGGCCAGCTGCGTTTACAATTTTCTTACCGTAAACTTCGTATACTTCTTCGTCTAGTAAATCGATTACACGTACACCGCATACTTTTCCATCTTTATATAAGAAACTGTCTACTTTTGCATAGTTAACAGCTTTTGCGCCGTGCTCAATTGCTTCTTTCATTACTTCAATTGTAAGACGCGCATCATCTGTACGATATTCTACGTAGTAACCGCCGCCTTTTAATCCTTCTTTTTTTACAAGAGGCTCTTTGTTTAATGTTTCTTCACGGTTAAACATCTTTCTGCGCTCGCTTCGTTTTACACCTGCTAAGAAGTCGTATACACGAAGACCAATTGATGTACTAAATGATCCGAACGTACCGCCTGTATGGAACGGAAGTAACATCCACTCTGGTGTTGTTACATGGGGACCGTTCTCATATACAATCGCACGCTCTTTACCCACCTCTGCTACCATTTTCACTTCAAGTTGTTTTAAATAACGTAGACCACCGTGTACAAGCTTCGTTGAACGACTTGATGTACCTGCTGCAAAGTCCTGCATTTCAAACACAATTGTTGATAACCCGCGTGTTGCTCCATCTAATGCAATACCAGAACCAGTAATACCTCCACCAATTACGATCACATCTAACTCTTGTTTATTTACTCCGTTTAATACGTCTTTACGTTGTTTACTTGAAAATTTCATGGTAATTCCTCCCTTTGATAACGAAAAAAGAGACCACAAACTCCGCTATAGATTTCGCCTCTATAGCGCGTTGTGGTCTCTCCAAATCTCCTACCGAATTATTAACTTGTCACCATTATAACACTGTTTATGATTATTTGAAAGCTTTTGTTGCTTCAATTGCTTTTTTCCATCCAGCATATAGCTCTTCGCTTGTTTTCGCTTCCATCGTTGGTTCAAAGCGTTTGTCCATATGCCACTGTTCTTTAATTTCATCTTGGTTTTTCCAATATCCAACCGCAAGACCAGCTAAGTATGCTGCACCTAGAGCCGTTGTTTCGTTGATCACTGGACGCTCTACAGGAACATCTAAAATATCACTTTGGAACTTCATTAAGAAGTTATTTTTAACTGCTCCGCCATCAACGCGTAATGTTTTCAGTTCAATACCTGAATCTGCTTCCATTGCGCATAATACATCTTTCGTTTGGTAAGCTAAAGATTCTAGCGTTGCACGAATGAAGTGCTCTTTCGTCGTACCGCGCGTTACACCAAACATAGCGCCGCGTACTTCACTATCCCAATAAGGTGTTCCTAGTCCAACGAATGCTGGTACAACGTATACACCGTCAGTTGATTCAACGCGACTCGCATACACTTCACTCTCACTTGCATCTTTAAACATACGCATTCCGTCACGTAACCACTGAATTGCAGAACCTGCTACGAAAATACTTCCTTCTAATGCGTAGTTTACTTTACCATCTATTCCCCATGCAATTGTTGTTAATAGACCGTGCTCAGAAGCTACTGCTTTTTCACCTGTGTTCATTAACATGAAGCAACCAGTTCCGTAAGTATTTTTCGCCATACCTTCACCGAAACAAGCTTGTCCAAATAATGCTGCTTGTTGGTCACCAGCTACACCTGCAATCGGTACATTTTGACCGAAGAAGTGGTAATCAATTGTTTCTCCGTAAATTTCAGATGATGGACGTACTTCTGGAAGCATGCTCTTTGGTATTGTTAACATTTCTAGAAGCTCATCATCCCACTGTAAGTCGTGAATGTTAAACATTAACGTACGTGATGCGTTTGAGTAATCTGTTACGTGTGCTTTACCACCAGATAGTTTCCATACAAGCCACGAATCAATTGTTCCGAATAATAGATCGCCGTTTTCTGCTTTTTCTCTTGCACCTTCAACGTTATCTAAAATCCATTTTACTTTCGTACCAGAGAAGTATGCATCAATTAAAAGACCTGTTTTTTCGCGAACCATTTCGCTATAACCTTTTTCTTTTAACTCATCACAAATTTCAGCTGTTTGGCGAGATTGCCATACGATTGCGTTGTAAATTGGTTTACTAGTTGTTTTATCCCAGACAACCGTTGTTTCACGTTGGTTCGTAATACCGATACCTGCGATTTGTTCTGGTTTTACATCTGCTTCGCTTAAGCAAGTTGCGATAACTGCTAAAATAGATCCCCAAATTTCTTGTGCATTATGCTCTACCCAGCCCGGCTTTGGAAAATGTTGTGTAAACTCTTTTTGAGCTGAATGAACAATTTCACCTTTTTTATTGAAAAGAATTGCGCGTGAGCTTGTTGTTCCTTGGTCTAATGAAAGAATATATTTTTTCATATCGGTTTCCCCCTTATGCTACTTTTCTACTATTTGTATTGCTTCCGCTTTTTTTACTTGTCATATAAGAGATTGCTAGTACAATCACAGTTGCGATAATCACATAAATAAGTGCTGAATTTTGTTTTCCTTCAAATACAACTTGATGGAATAAACCTGCAAGTGATCCACCTAAAATTGGACCAACTACTGGAATCCATGCATACTTCCAGTTTGAACCGCCTTTTCCTGCAATCGGAAGGAAGAAGTGTGCGATACGCGGACCTAAATCACGCGCTGGGTTAATTGCATATCCTGTTGTCCCACCTAATGATAAACCAATACTTACAATTAAGAAACCTACGATAAATGGATTTAATCCATCTGCAAATTTATTTGCACCAATTGCTAATATACCAAATACTAAAACGAATGTTCCAATCATTTCACTTAAAAGGTTTGCAAATGTGTTCGGAATTGCTGGACCTGTTGCAAATACACCTAACTTTGTTCCTGGATCTTCTGTTTCTTTCCAGTGTGGTAAGTAATGTAAATATACGATAACTGCCCCGATAATTGCCCCAATCATTTGTGCTGCGATATAACCTGGTACATCACTCCATGGGAACGCTCCCTTAAATGCTAATCCTATTGTTAAAGCTGGATTCAAATGTGCCCCACTAATTGATCCAACCGCATACGCTGCAACCGCTACTGCTAAGCCCCAGCCCATTGTAATAACAATCCAACCAGAATCTTTCGCAAACGACTTCTTTAAACTTACACCAGCACAAACGCCGCCACCAAGTACGATTAACAACGCAGTCCCTATTAACTCTCCTAAAAATGCTGACATAGTATCCCTCCACAATCAATTTAAACGCTTCCAAATGTGATAGAGGTAAAATGAATGGCCATTCGTTTTTGTAAAAAGAAAAAGACCCACAGCTTGCACGCTTCTATATAAATTTATATAGAAACAATGAAATGTGGATCTCTACTTTTCTCCGTCACGTTTATTAACTTGTCTATAATGTTAACCGTAAATGAAAGCGGTGTCAACGAAAAAATTCACATTTTCGTCACTTTTTTTGGTAATGTTTCCATAGTTCGCGTTTTGATGTCGTAATTGCTGTCGCACCAGCGTTTAAAGCTCTTTCCACATCTTCTACAGTACGAATAAAACCACCTGCTAAAATCGGTACACCAGTACGCTCTTTCACTTCAGCAATAACGTCCGTCAATGCTCCAGGAAGTACCTCAATATAATCCGGTTTCGTCTTATCTAAAAGATTGCAGCTCTTCTCCATTGCACTCGAATCGATTAAAAAGATGCGTTGTATTGCCACAACACCTTTTTGCTTCGCCTTCATAATAACGCTCGCCTTTGTTGAAAGTAACCCGTACGGTCTAAACTCCTGACATAAATATTCCGTCGCATGCCCATCACTCTGCAAACCATGAATTAAATCCACATGTAAAAACACCTTTTTACAATATTGCTTCGCAAGTGATATAACACTTTTCAATTGACCGACATGAATATCTAAAATAACGATATATTCATACGAACTATGTAATAGCTTTTCCAAATCTTTAATTTGCCTCACTGCCGGCAAAATCTTCTGTTCATGAAATTCCATTCTATATGTCCCCTTCTTTATGTCATCCTATCCTTTATAGTACACAATTTAAGTGAAAAGAACAGCTAGTGTTGGGGATTTCTTTCAAATCTTTCTCTTATCTATATATTTTCTTCAACTTATCAGAACCTATACCACCTATAATCATGAATACAAGAGGCAAAAGATTCATTACATATGGCGCATCTGCTACAATTGTAATACTTGCTCCAGCAAATTTGTTTAGCATCCATACAACGATTTTTGCAATAAACAAAAATACTCCTATCATAAATAGACTATCAAAAAACACCTTCCATTTTGGATATGCCAATTGCTTACTATCTTCAATTACTTTCTGCGTCAATTCTTCATCACTCCTTAGCAGTTCATCAATTGTAATACCGAACAGATCACTTAAATGAATAATAATTTCAATGCTCGGATAGTTCTTTCCCGTCTCCCATTTCGAAACAGATTGCCTGCTCACATGAAGTTTTTCAGCCAAATCATTTTGCGACCAATTTCGTTTTTCTCGTTCTTCTTTTAAACGTTCGCTAAAAATCATACTGTGTTTATCACCTCTCTATGCCCATTATGTTCAAATAAATGATGAAGAGTAAAGCTAGTTATCGTTGCATTTCCTGCGCAACTTATGCGTTACAGCTTATAATGGCGCTCTTTTATATGTATCTTCCCTATACTATGCTCCAATAATAATTTCCCGAACAATAATACAAGGAACGGATACTAATAAAGTGAAACTTTAATCAACCCTCACCAATCGGGCTTTTACGGACAGCCCGCCCCCCACCTAACTTCTTTGCTTCCGCTGAATTTTGAGGTGGGGTCTTACTGCCCGGCAAATAGCGGGATAAAGACTAGATTAGGCATAAAAAATACGCCATCCCTTCTTATCAGTCTCCAGAAAGAATAGCGCAAATTTTCATTTTTACTAATCATTTTTCGGACTATATGAAAACCCCGGATATTTCACAACAGGCCACTTCTCCTTACGCAGGGAATCCATTACTTGCGGGCCAACATGTATATTACTCTCCACTATTTCTTTAGGAGTCAGTGCCATCCATTGATTTAACGATACATCTTCAAAACGATTGCTTCTGAACATCTCTAAAAACCATAATGTTTCGGTACCTGTATTTTGAATATAATGCCCTGTCGCAAACGGTACATACCCGACATCGCCAGCTCTATAATCAAATGTACGAGCGGTACCATTTCCAAGAAACACAGTCATTCTCGCTTCCCCTGTCAAATAATATTGCCATTCATCATTATTCGGGTGCCAATGAAGTTCTCTCATTCCACCAGGCTCAACCTCAACGAGCGCTGCTGCGATTGTTTTGGAAATAGGGAAATTTGTAGAATCTACAATTCGGACGCTACCACCAGAAGTCTTAATCGGCTTTTGTTTTAACAATTCATGTTTAAATGTTAAAGGAACTTCTCCTTTCGGCGATTGAATTTCCTGACTTTCAAGCGAACCTGGCACCTCTCCTTGATAAATATAAACTTGATCTGAAGGAATAGAACGAAAAGCACTCTCAGGTACTCCGAAATTAGCCGACAACACTTCTTTTGGCGTATGCGCAAACCAATCAGAAATAGCTAAAGTAGATAAATCAGAAAAATGCCCATCATCGAAAACGAGTAGAAATTCACAATGTTCCAATCCTTGAATGGAATGCGGAATACCAGGAGGAAAATACCAAAGATCACCTGGCCCAACATCAGCAATAAAATTACTCCCATTTTGATCAACAGCCGTTATGCGCGCCCGTCCTAAAAGCATATACGCCCATTCCGCTTCTTTATGCCAATGTAGTTCTCGTACTCCACCGGCCGTTAAACTCATATTTACTCCCGCAATCGTCGTCGAAACCGGTAGTTCCCGAGCAGTAATCTCCCGAGACCACCCGCCTTGTTTCAAAATCATAGAAGTGTCCGAGAATGAAAACTTCAAGTTAGGAACTAACCCTGCATCCGTTATAGGCGGAACAAGCATATTCGGATTTTGAATATCCCGCATAACATTACGAGGTCCAGAATCAATCGCACCAGCTCCGTCGCTGCGGATTGGTTGTGGCACATTCCCTCCCGCTTCATTAACAGTACGTTTCTTCATGATTACACTCCTTTTTCATCCGATTAGTAAGTAAAAAGCCTCCATCATAGTGTATGAATTGGGCTTTAGATGGTTACAGTTACTATAGAGTTACATCATCTGCCTATCATTATCGTTTTGTTCATTTCTCAACTTATACTAGTATGCTTAGCGCTTAGGAAGACAAAAAATAAACTAGAACTAACAAAAAACCCTGTAAAATTTATTACAGAGTTTTTCACCAATTATTTATTGTTTTACATATCGAATACGAACATTATCGTCCATTTGATAAATTTGTAATGTGTTCCCATAACTAATTCCTAACTCTTCACTTGCACCAACTGTACTTACAAATACCCCTTTAAATACTTTATTTTTAGTTGGTTTTACTACCGATACTCTTCGCTGCCTCTTCAAACAGTTTCGAACCTTCTTGTGCTTTACTTAATGATTGATGCATTTTACTTTCGTCTTCTTGGTCCAATGCATCAAAGAGAAGTTGAAAACAATCCGCATACAGTTCCATCGACTGCTTTATCTTCGCCTGTTCTCCCTGTAACTCAGGAGGCGCTTGTAGATTCTTCAGTTTCGTTGCAGTTGCCTTTGCTCCACCTAAACTCAGTTGTACTTCACTTTTCTTTTGTTTGTATGATTTTACGTCTGAATCTGCTATTCCTTCAATTAATTTCATTGTATCTTCAATTTGAGTAGCACTATTTATGATATCTGCCTTGTACCTTTCAACATCTGAACCAGTTACCTTACCAGTTGAAGAACTAGAAGAAGTTAAATTATTTGAAGAAGAACTTGGTTGACTACTTGATGAACTACTGTTTGTACCTTCACCTTTCGCTACAGATAAGCTATCCTCTTTCTTGCTATCAGTTGACTTACTCTCTTTTTCAGAAGTCTTATTCTCTTTCTCTACCTTTTGCGTTTCTTCTTTCTTTGGTTCAGCTTTCTTACCATCAGTTTCAATTGTAATACAACCACTCAATAACATAACTGGTAACGCTAAACTTACTAATTTCTTTGCTTTCATGATTACTAATACCCCTTTATTTGTAAAATGTAGTGCAAACAAGTTAATATACTTAACTAATAAATTTCCCCCGAATAATTTATTAAAATCTACTATCCATAGATTTCCTGTATATTCATAATCTTTCCATATATATCATTTTACAAAGAATTACATATTTGGTCAAAGGGATTTATGTAGTCCTTAAAAGAAAATTTTAATCAAAAAGAAAAGAAGCTAACAATAAATTGTTAACTTCTCAGCTTAAGGAAAAAATAGTATCTTTCCTTATCTTCTAATATCTAGGTTGTGATTGAATATTTGTAAGATGAACATCATACATATCAATGATTTCAAGAAATCTATCAGCTTCACGGAAAACATGGTCTGCTAATAACGGATGAATGATACTCTTTATTTTACATTGCTCAATTAAATCACGTGCTGTTTTCTTAAAATCCCGAAGAGATGCAACCGACACACGATTTTGATCTAAAAATTGATCTAAAAGAGGGGCTGTTTGGGATTGTGGTTTCATAGATTCTAAGTCAATTGCTTGATACATCAATTCATCAAAATCATTGCTAAAATTCCGTGCTGTATCTACAAGCTTTCTTTCCGATGGATCAAGAAGATGGCCAATAAATTTAGCATGGTCTGCCATAATCCGTAAAAAGAAAACATTTTCTTTAATAATAGCATCAGGAAGAGCATCTAATTTACCTTCATTTAATTGTATTAAACGTTTTCTAAAATAATCAGCTTCCCTACTTGTATGGTCAACTAAAAGTGGAAAGTTATTTTGTCCTGGCAATTTACATGTGAGAATTAACCCTAAAATTTTTCGTTTAAATCCCCAAATATTAGTTGCGGCTTGTTGTACTTCTGCATTAAATCTTTTTATTTGCTCAGGATCTGTTTCATTTGTATAGGAATGCGCTATTTGTTCAATATGTTCAAACAATCGATAAAATTGATTCGCCTCTTCGATTAGTTGAGTATCCTCGCATCTAAATCCTAAACGAAGAAAAAAAGAATGCTCCTTCATGATTCTAGACCAAAAACGAATTTCATTTAATGAACGCTCAACAAACATTACAGATGTAACACCTGTATCCGGATGTAATGAAGTTTCATCCCTATGCATTGTTAATCCCCCCCCAGTAAAATCCCCACTAGTTCCATTCTTATGAGTAAAAAAATATATAAATACCATCAATAAAAGTTTATGATGACTCTCTTATACATGTAAAATTAAACTAATATAACCTTAGCTTGATGAACATATACTGCTCCCGCAGAAGAAAAAAAGCTACCACCGAGATGTAAAATCCTACTAGGTGGTAACCTTTCAAAATTTCTATTAAAGCAATACAGAATCCTTATCACTATCCTGATTACGTTTCTCACGCTCTTCTTCTAAGCGCTTCATATATACTTCGCCTTCTTTTTCGATAAACTCATTATCCATATCTTGCTCTTTTTTCGAAGTATATAAAACCATGTAGCCACTTAGTACAATCCCAACAATTACAAGATACACCCACCATGGTAAAGTTTCCAAATCACTTCATTCCTTTCCTTAGACAAGCCTTATTAGTTTCACTTTATGAGGAAAGAATTGGATTTATGCTTAAAATTTTTATTGTGGATGCTTCGCGAAAAATGCTTGTACATATTCCATAAACTCAATTGGTTCCTGACGAAACGGTGCGTGGTATCCTTTTTCAATAATATGAAACGTACTATTCGCAAATAGCTCATGATACAGTTCACCATTTTTCCAAGAAACACTTTTATCATGTCGTCCCCATATAATTAAAGTCGGTACCTTAATTTTATCAGCTTCCATCGCAATGCGGCGCTCTCTCATTTTCGTAAGCTGATCATAATGCTCTTTATCATCACGACTATTTTTCACTTCATTTTTATTATACTTCGTAATCTCAGTTACAGTTTGTAAGTCCGTCGATAGCGGTGGTACTTCATAACTTTCTTTTTGCTGGAAAGACTCTATCCCTGTAGCATCCGCCAAGATGAGATGCGTCACTGCGTCTGGATATAAATACGCTAAATTGAGGGACATCTCTCCGCCCATCGAATGGCCAAGCACCGCAAACTGATCGTATCCGAGCTTCTTCATTAACTTATAATATAAATTCACTTGCGCAGGAAACGAATACTGAAAATCAACTGGCTTAGAAGAACGCCCAAACCCTAAAATATCAACCGCAATAATCGTATGGTCTCGCGCTAGTTCCGGATAAATATCACTAAACCCATCAGAAGAACCACCAAACCCATGCAACATGAGTAACGGCGGTTTTCCCTCACCAATTTGCTTAAAATAAATCGTCTGCCCATCAATTTGCGCCATACTCTCTTTCGTATTCAGCTTCATCATAACAGTATCTTTCACTTCTTCAACCTTCGCAATCGGCTTATCAACGAAGTTACATACGATAAGCAAAACAAGCACAATACCGCTAATCAAATAAAACTTAAACCGTTTCAACATTCCCGTCTCCTTTCTCTTGTTGCTATTTAAAAGTTTTTACATTTTTTGGTTATTTTATGTTCTCTTTTTAATTGTAACTGAAATAGTTACAATTATACTAAAAAAATATAACTCATTTCTATTACTAATGGTTATACTATAACTATTATAGTTACACATTTAAAGTAAGTCAACTCTTTTCTCTACATGGCCTGAAAATAGAAAAAGGGACTTCATGTTGAAGTCCCTTTCTTTGTTATTATAGTTGGCTTACTCCGCCGCCGTCGCCTTTATTATCTGCTGGTGCTCCTCCTGTGTCGCCAATGTTAACGTAGTCTGGTCTTGCTGGTGCTCCGCCACCATCACCTCTATTTAAAGCATGTTGTTCAGACTCTGTAAAAGCAGTAAGCCCTAATGAAAGTAGTATTACTAAACCTGCTATCAATACATTAATTTTTTTCATTTATTTTAGCGCTCCTTCTTTTAAAAGTTTTTTTCGAGCTTGGCTACTAATATAAAAGTATTTACTAGCCTTTTCATGTTTTTCTTCTTGATAAAATTTATAAGCTAATATTTCTGCGTATTCCTTAACACAATCTAAAAGGGAGTGTTCTTCAAAATACGAAATACTTTCCACAGTTACTTTTTCTAACTCATTAGCACTCGAATTAATATTTAATTCCTTCAATATCATAAAGCGATGTTGAAATTCTTTATTTTGCAACTCATTACAAATTTTCAGCCCTAGTTCTATTAAGTTATTAGCAATTTCTATTTTGCCCAGTTTATAATTTTCCTCTGCTTCAGTAAAAATCGCTTTAAAATGCTTAGGCATTTTCTTAGTCACTTCACTTAAATGTCTAATTGCCAAATCTGATAAATTCTGACTACTATATAACCACCCTAAGTTACTTCTAACCATTAAAATATGTTTTTCTTCTTTATCATGTTGTTGAAGTAAATGGATTGCGGTATTAAAACTTTCCTCCGCTAACTCAAACTGTTTAAAATCAATACAACATAATCCTATGAAGTTATGACACAACGCCACGTTTCCTTCGTAACCTTTATGTTCACAAAATATTTCTTTCGCCTTTTTGATATAATCTAAAGCTAACATTTGCTGATATACTTGATAGTAAAAATATCCCATCCGATAATTAAACTCCGCATGTTCTATCGGATCTGCAATATATTTCAATAACTTCTCAGCTTGCTCATACTGTTCTTTCGCTTCGTTATAATTTGAAATTAATGTGCAATGAAACCCTTTAAAAAAGTGATAATAATAAGCTAAAAAGCCCTCTGTTGGAATTTCGAAAGATTCCACTTTATCAAAACTATCTTCTCTAACTGAAATCCAATCAACTAATGCATCATATCTAAAATTCAACAACGCATGATAAAGTAATACATCCTGATCCACATCCAACCCACTAATCTTACTTTCAATCTCCTCTTTCATTTCTGTGGCCTTCTCTATATTTTGCTGCAACATTACACGATACCAATCATCTAAAGAATGTTTCATTTGCTCCCGCGTTACTACATCTGCTCCCATACACTCGCATCCCCTTTTCTCCAAAATTACAAAATTAGGATTTTTATACAATTATTAAAATTGTATATTACCACTCCTTTTCTATGTATTGAAAAATAATTATTAGAAAATTCAATATTTTAATTAATTATACCAAAGTTTTCCTTTTTAATAACTTGAGAAATAATTGTCAGAAAACTTACTAGAATAAATAAAAAAGCAAGCAGTTCCAGCACTCCGCTAAAACTACTTGCTCTCCTACTTACTATCTCTATTTTTACTCTTTAATAAATTCCTTCGTACTTCTCACTGTATCAATTGGACGAACTAATTTTTCAATTTCTTCACGTTTTGGCTCTAGGAATGGAGGTAAAGATAATTTTTCGCCAAGTGTTTCGTATGGCTCATCTCCCATAAATCCTGGGCCGTCTGTTGCAAATTCAAATAAGATTTGTGGTGCAACTCTTGCGTATAATGATTCGAAGAAGTGACGGTCTACATAGCCAGATGAAGGAAGTCCAACGCTACTGATTCTCTCAATCCATTCTTCTAATACAGCGCGATCTTCTACGCGGAATGCAGCATGGTGAACCGTACCAAAACCTTGTCGTGCTTCTGGAAGAACCGTATTATGTTCTACAATGACAGAAGCACCGTTTCCACCTTCGTTCACTTCAAATAAATAGAATTCTCCTTCTTGCGCAACCTCTTTAAATAATAAAACTTTTTCTAACACTTCTTTGAAGAAACTAAAGTTCGCGATACGAATGAATACAGGGCCTAAACCAGTAATTGCATATTCTAATGGAACTGGTCCATTTTGCCATGGTGTACCTGATTCGATCCCTTTATCAAGTTCATCTGAGATTAATTGATAGTGTTGTTCATCAAAGTCAACGAAAGAAAGAGTTTTCTTACCAAATTGCTCTTTAATTCCTGTATGTTCTACTTCAAGACGGTCAAAACGTTTCACCCAATATGCTAACGCTGCATCAGTTGGCACTCGGAATGAAGTTTTTGAAATTTCATTTGTACCGTGTACTCCTTTTGGAATACCTGGGAAGTCAAAGAATGTCATATCTGTTCCTGCACTACCTTTATCATCTGCAAAGAATAAATGATACGTTTGAATGTCATCTTGGTTTACTGTTTTTTTAACTAAACGCATTCCTAAAACGTGAGTGAAAAACTCATAGTTTTTTTCTGCACTACTTGTAATCGCTGTAACGTGGTGAATTCCTTTTAATTGGTTCATTTTATATTCCTCCAATGGGTTTCATTTATATGTTAAAGTTGTATATTTTCTTCTATTACTTCTCTTCAATAGGTGCTAAATTCGCTTCAATCTCTGCACGCTGATTTTCTAAGAACGGTGGTAAATCAAGTTTTTCTCCTAAATGTTCTACATCTCCATCAACTGTAAACCCTGGTCCATCTGTCGCAATTTCAAATAGGATTCCGTTTGATTCACGGAAATATAAGCTTTTAAAGTAGAAACGGTCAATGATTCCTGAAGAATGGAAGCCTCTTTGTTTCACTTGTTCTTCCCAATAGGCAAGCTCTGCATCGTTTTTCACACGAATTGCTAAGTGGTGGATGCTACCGCGGCCGGGCTTTTCAGTAGGACCATCTAAATATTTCACAACGATTTCTCCAAAAGCCTCTCCTTTAATGGACTGAAAAATTGCTTCCTCTTCGCTTCGGCTAACCTCTGTATAACCAAACATCTCTGTAAGTGTACTCGCCATTTTATCAAGTCTACGAACTGTCATTTCCACAGAACCCATTCCTTGAATTTGATGCTTTGCAGGAACTTCTGATTTCTCCCAAGTTTCCCAGTGCTCTACTTTTTCTCCGTTTGAAACGAGTAGTACTAAGCGAAGACCTTCAGCATCCTCAAATTGTAAAGCAGGACGATTTGCATATGTTGTCATCTCACTATGTTTCACATCAAATTTCTCAAATCGTTCTTTCCAGTAATGTAAGCTTTCCTCTGAAGGAACGAGTAATCCAATTCGAGTAATCGCATTTGTACCGCGATATGTTCTTCCTACTAAAGGAATTTCAAAAAATGATAACTCTGTACCCGGACTTCCTGTTTTATCTCCGTAAAATAAATGATACATTGACGGATCATCTTGGTTTACTGTCATTTTCACACGACGTAATCCAAGCACATTTTTATAAAAGTGATTATTTTCATTTGCATTTTTCGTAACCATTGAAATGTGATGATGCCCTTTAATTTTATACATTTTTAATTCCTCCACTTCGTTTTACTAGTCAAGTGATGATAAAAAAATAATATGTTTTTTAGCTTTTCAATTTATCCTCATTAATGTTTTCGTAAATTCATCTTAGTTTTTACTGTATAAGTTACTTTGTTTTTTAATCGAAAACAACTGAGTATATGTTTTTCATATGGCTCAATTGCTTTCGTTACTATCACTTTACAACTCAAGTGATTAAAAAGCAAGTGTTTTATCTCGAATTCGAGATATTTTTTTATTAAATAACATTTTGGACTAAAAACACGAGAAATTCTTGGTTTGAGGACATTATAAAATTCATAAGTTGATGGATGTGAGATATCGCCAGCATTTTTGAAAAAAACACGCTAAGAGTATGCGAGATTTTATACAGTTTTTTCGTTAATCCAATAACAGACAAGAACCCTAAAACCGCACCAGAATAGGAATGTATAAAAAATTGCATAGATTGATAGAACAAAAAAAGGAGGTTCCCTTGTGAGAGTAGGGTTCCTCCTTTTTCCTTGCTACCGATAATAGGACGTTATGTTAACTGATCATGTATAGGATATTCATATAGAAATTGTTTCTATCAATGCTGAATTATACAAAGAAGGAGGCATGATAATGAAAAAAGAACAATTAATATTAATTGCTAGTCTTACTCTTTTATTTCCTGTCCTTGAATTTTTCTTCCAGAAATATGATTACTTCAATTTTTACGCACATATAGGTATTATAGCCATTGCTGTATCAACTGTTGTATTCACACTCCATTATATAAAACAAATTTATTGGAAATTATCGATCGTATGAGGAAATTATGAAAGAATAGAATTTAATTGAATATGTTTTCTATTACCCGTTTCAAGCTTTTCCCCATACCTTTTACTGCCCATACTAGTTTAAGGAACACTTTAAAGATAGCATCCCATACGTGTTCATTAATAAAAAATTCGTATACTTTCTTTAACCACTCTTTCGGGGATTTACTCTTACGTTTAAACCTTTGCCAATGCGTTTCTTCACTAGTTTTCATAACTACCCCTTCTTTCTTAATCGAATATGCTTTCTATTAGAAGTTTTAACACCTCGCTATAATGATGAAAAGAACGAGGTTTATCATATCTGGCAATTTAATCACTCCTAATTTTAAATTAAATTCATTATATAACGATTTCTAAATTTTTAGTTAATTACTAGTGAGAATTAAGCAAAATTTAAACAAAAACACCTATGTTAGGCTTTAGTTACAGGTTTTCCCCCTATAAAATCAACTATTTGCGCCACCAACTATGGGGTACGCGAATTACTTTGATATTATCTTTGAACGAACAAAATAACTCCTTTCGAAAAACAAATGAACTGATATTAATCAACTTCCAATATCGAGAATTATGTAAATAAGCTGCCCATATGGACAGCTTACTGTATTTTTTGCTTAACATATTTTTTCTGAAATGCTGGCGGTACTCAATTTAAAAGTTGATATGCCCCCATTCTAGTGGCAAGATATGTTTTATTAGTTCTTCGTTACACCCATGCGTACTTCTTAACTATTTTATTTCATTTTTAATAAAGTGAAACTTTAATCAGTGGGGGTTTTCTTCCCCCCCCCACTGATTATCAGCCCTCACCAATCGGACTTTAATGACTTAACATTATGCTTATCTTAGGAGCGAGGTATTTTATCGGTGAGTGTATACAAGCCATGTAATGCTTGCTGTTAATAATGCTGACGAAATCAAAGCTGTAAGAACACTATATGTTTGCCACATAAGTATTGTTGACCAATCGAAAGCGCAGCACAGTATACCCAGAGCAATCGTAGCGATCAGGAAAATAACTGTTACGGTTATTCTCTTTTTTGTCATTGGCTGTCGCTCATTCGTTCTCCTTCTGCGTAATCCTAAGAGAAATAGCAAAACGGCCAAATAGGCAAAAAATAATTGTGATAGACGACAAAATGATATCCAAAAGCTGTGTGCCGCTTATTTCATATGACTGAGTTAGATTGCCTTCTAATATATCTTTAACTTTTAGTACCATGTTTGTATTGGTATTTGTGCCGTTGCTCAGCAAGGAGACGGCTGTTCGTTCATTTGGCAGTATGACTACTTCGGTTCTGAAATTTGGATTGCCCCCAGTGTGTTCTATAATCGTTTGTTCGGCATTTACGGACCAACCTGCCGCATAATACATACCGTTGACAGCCGAAACAGACATATCACCCCTATGTGATTTTTCGATAACCGTGTGAAATATTTCGGGTATGTCCTGCACGATACCCATCTGTATGCCCAGCCAACGAGCCATATCTTTTGTATTAGAAATGATGTAGCCTGCGGGTTTATTCCCAGCATAATCCGGAGCTTTAAATGGAGTTGTCATAAAAAAGGAAGAACGGTAGCCCTGTGCCAACTGTCCAGTAGCTTGAGCATCTTCTTTATAAACATACGTCTGGTGAAGACCTAGCGGCTGAAATACCTGTTCCTTCATAAAGTCTTCATAGCTTTGTCGCGACACAATCTCAATAACCAAACCCAATACGTCATAATTAACGGTTCCATAGTTATACTGTTCACCGGGAGGGAACGCCAATTCAGCATCAACGAGCATTTCCACAGTCTTTTGCAACATATCCGGTGTATTGCCTTGTGGAATATTTTGAAGATGCCTAATATTTGTTAGACCACTGGTATGGTGAAGAAAGTTATTTAGTGTAAGACTTTGCATATCAACAGGTTTCCCTTGATACTTTAATGTAAACCAAGGTAAATATTTTTGGACAGGGTCAGTCATTGAGAGCAGCCCTTGCTCTTCCAATAGCATAATACCCATACCGGTAAAAGCTTTACTGACCGAGGCTAACTCATAGAGTGTATTTTCACTTGCAGACAACCCCTTTTCACGGTCTGCATACCCTGAAGAAAAGTAGAACACTTCATCATCAGCAAGTATTGAGATTGACATTCCCGGCACACCTGATATACGACAGGCATCATCTAGCAACGCTTGTATTGCCGCAGATTGCGAATCTGACAACGCATAACTTTGTGTTGCGAATCCTGAGAATAATATAAATATCATTAATACAAAAACAATAATCTTTTTCATAAACTCTCCCTTTTGGAAAAATTATAAGAGAATAATATAAATAACCTCCTTTTACAACTACGAAACTAATTTTTAATGTATCTTTCTATTCACCTATATAATATCAAATAATTGCGAATAGTTACACTTGAACGAACAGATGGATGTAATTTGAAACAACTTTAAAGAGCCTTGCTACGTAGAATGTAGTAAGGCTCTTAGCTTTTTAATAATCAAAATTCAATAACTTTATTATCATTATACAACAGCCCCACTAAGCGTATTAACACTTAATGAGGCCACTTTATTCACACTATTAATTATGGAACGTCGGTTTATAGAACGAACGATTATCAAGTGCAAAGACACGCTCTGTGTATTCGCCTGGTTTTGTGCGTCCTAATGCGCGGTCCATCATGTTCATTTTTGCATCTAAGTTATCGATGTAATGCAGAATTTCTGCTTCTTTTACTAATGGTGGTTTTGGGCTACCCCATTCCGCTTTTCCGTGGTGAGAAAGGACGATGTGTTGAAGAATTAATACTTCTTCTGCATCGATTTGCAATTCGTCTGCTGCTTTACCAATTTCGTTCACCATAATAGAAATGTGGCCTAGTAAATTTCCTTCTAACGTATACGTTGTAGAAATTGGGCCAGATAGTTCGATTACTTTACCAAGGTCATGTAAAATAACGCCTGCATATAGTAAGTCTTTATCTAACGATGGGTATAGATTTGAGATAGCTTTCGCTAAATCAAGCATTGATACGACGTGATAAGCTAGTCCAGATACGAACTCGTGATGGTTCTTTGTCGCTGCTGGATAGTCTAAAAATTCGTTTTGATGCTTATTTAATAAATGTCTTGTTAGACGCTGAATGTTCGGGTTTCTCATTTCAAATATGTATTGCGTAATTTTCTCAACCATATCTTCTTTTTTCACTGGTGCTTTTTCTACGAAGTCTGAGATATCTGTTACTTCATTTTCATTCGCAACACGAATTTGTTTCACACGTAATTGAATACGTCCTTTGTAGTTTAAAATATCACCAGCTACTTTCACGATTGTTTCCGCTACATATTGTTTCTCAACTTCTGGTGATACGTCCCATAGCTTCGCTTCAATGTCTCCACTTGGATCTTGTAAGATTACTGTTAAAAATGGCTTTCCATTGCTTGCGATACCTTTTGTCGCTGTTTTAATTAACAAGAAAATATCGACTTGTTCACCAACTTCATACTCTGCAATTTTCTTTTTCATTCGAATTCCTCCACCAAATCAGTTACTTTTAGTATAGCACACTACAACTCATTTTCTTTACGCATATGTGTTAATTTTATAATCTGTTTTTCTGGAAAATACGCAAGTAAATGCGCATGACATGTAAAGAATATGACTTGTCTATCCTTTGCAATTTCCTTTATAAGTTCAATCGTTCGATTCGTCCTTACCGCATCAAAATGCACGAAACTATCATCAATAATAAATGGATAATCATGTTCGAATGTTTTCGCGAGTGCAAATCTCAGCGATAAATATAACTGCTCCGCTGTCGCTTGGCTTAGTTCATGACTGTAAAAACGCATACCGTCGTTACGTTCAACGATAAACGGTTCTGCCTCTGACGGTGAAAAGATTTTACTATAGCGTCCGCCTGTTAAATAGACGAAATACTCTTCTGATTTTTGTAAAATACGAGGAAGATGAACTTCATGATAATAGTGCTTCGTTTTCGTTAACACTGTCTTTGCGGCCGCATAAGCAGCCCACTTCTTCACTTGTTCACGCACTTGCGCTTTTTTTATTTCCCATTCATGCATTAAATCGCCGTACGTATTACCTTCTTCTAAATTCGCAATTTCCATACGATGTTTCGCAATACGCTCTGTCAGTTCTTTCTCTTTCGTAAGACAGTTTTGGACAGTTGTAATTTCTTGCTTTAATTTTCCTTCATAACCGTCAGCTTCATAATGTTCAGCTAATGATAAACTCGTTAAACGCTGTTCCAACAGATCAATTTGCGGTAATAAACGCCCCACTTGTTTCTCTGCATCCTCACGTTTTTCCGCCAGTTTACCTGCTTCTAAAAACATCTCTTCATCTGTAGACTCTGCAATATGCCATATACCATCTCGTTCTATTAGTAATTGCTTTAATTGTTCTTGCATAAACTCATATTCTTCTTGCCATTCCGCCAGTTTTTCTTTTAACTGCTTACAAGTTTGGCGCTTCTCTTTCTCATTTTGCATACGGCTTTGTGCCTCGTGTAGCTTACTATACTCCGCACTACCGATAACAGTTTCTAGTTTATGTTCAAATTGCGAAATCATTTCATATAATGAAGATTTTCGCGTACCTTGCTTCTCTAACTCCCGATATAATTGCTGCATTTTTTCAATACGCTCAAACGCCGGCAATATGTGTGCATACGTATAAAATTCAGGAAACATATAGCGCGTTTTATATGCATCGACTTGTTCTCCCGCCTGGAACGTTTCTCTCTCCCATTCCTCATACGATGAAACGACTTTATCATACGCTCGTTCCAACTGCTGTAACTTATAAGACTCGCGCTCAAATAACTTCCGAATCTCTTCATCTTTTTCTAACTCATAGCGTACAGACATCGCTTCTTCACTTTGTCTCCCGCCGGCACTTTGCTGAAGAGTAAGAAGCTCTTCTTGTAATCCGCTTGATGGATCTTTATATAAAACAAGGGCGAGAACAATCCCTACAAATACGATGACACTAATAAATAAAAGCGGGCGATTGTCTATAAATAAGCTCGTGAATAAAATGCCTGTATTAATAAGGAGTAACAGAAGACAAACTCTTTGCCACTGCTTTTTCTTTTGCATAGCCGCTCCTGCTTTTTCCTCGTACTTGCGCTTCATTCTCTCTGCGCCCATACCGATAAACGCCGCATCTTGGAACGACTTCTCTTTCTCAGCTAACGCATTTCGCTCTTCATCCGCTAACATTTGTTGCTTAATCTGTCTTATATTCTCTTCTTGTTCTTCTAATTGCTCCTGCGCTACTTTAAAACGATCATCAAGCTGTGCTTTTTGCGTTTCTAATTCACGCGCCTTTTGCACTGTTTGCGTAATTAACTCTTTCGTTGCCAAACTCATATCAAACGACAGAACTGTTTCCTTTTCAAAAGTAGCACCAATTTGTTGCTCTAGTTCTGCCAGTTCTTCTTTTATATTCGTAATACTTCCTGTCAAATCACGCATTTCTTGGCGTGCATTTTCGTAAGACATATGCTGCATACGAAGTTCTTCTACATAACTTTCTTTTTGTAAAAACTCTTCATCTATTTGAATCGAGGCAATTTCCGATTGCACTGTCTCAATTTTCTTGTGGAGCGAATCAACTTGTAATTGAAGCGGCTCCATCTTCGCCTTAATTGCTTCATAACGCGCCATTCCGTTTACAGGAAACTGCCCGCTCTCGTTCTCTAACACTTTCTCGTGCGCACGCTTTTCAATAACGAGAGGCTCAAGCGCTGCTAATATTTCATAATCTTGCTTCCGCTTTTCTGCATTCTCTTTTTCCACGCGAACAGTAGCTAGCTTCTCTTCACTTGCTTTTAGCTGCTCCACTTGCTTTTCATACGTGCCAATTTTCCCTTGCCACTCTTTCATCTTCTCTTCCAGCTTCTTCATCTCTTGCAGTGACACGTTAATTTCAGGTTTACGCCCGCTTGGCTTGAAGCGCTGGTCCATTTCTTTTTCTAGCTTTTTATCTAACTGCAATAGCGCATCACTTCCGACTGCACTTGCCGAAAATAAATAATTGCCAATATCCGCTTCGCCGAGCTGATGAATGTTTTGAAGGCCATGCATATCAAATGAAAAGACAGATTCAAATAAACTTTCATTCATCCCGCTTAATATATCGTTTAAAATTTCTTCTCCGCCCGTTTTCCCGTCTTCAAAATAAACGGTCACCTCGCCAGCTGCCGTCTTTGGCAATCGCTCAATTTTCAAACGACCGTACTGCTCTGTTTGCACAGTGATCGCACCGCCATATTTCCCGCCTTCTTTCGGCTCATAACGGCGCTGTCCTCTCGTCGGAAAACCGAATAAAATACTTTTCATAAATGAGCGAATTGTCGATTTCCCCGCTTCATTTTCACCGTATAACACTGTCAGCAAGGAAAGATCCATTTCCACATTTTCTAATTTTCCGTACCCATAAATATGGAGTTTTTCAATTCTCATTTTTTATCCCTCTCTTGCTGGAATAATTGTTCTAAAATAATATTTTCTGCTTCCTTTTGAATCTCTTTCTTCTCTTCTTCTGTAAAAGATTCAATACTATTACGCGCTACAGGAGATGTCCAAATTGTGCGCAATACTCCGTCCATATTAGTGAAAGCTTCTAACTCCTTTAGCACACTACCGACGAAATGATTTTCCGCTTTCAAACGTTCGATTTCCGCAAAAGAAACCGTCTCATTTTTCCACTTCATTGCATATACGAAATCTTTTCGCTCTTCTCCAGATGCTAAAATGTGAAAAATCTCTTCCACACGCTTTTCGTCGCGCAAATAAGGTGAAAGTGGGCCTTGTCCTGTAAATACGACAGTTAATAGCGTACCTTCCTCTTCTCTTCGGCATTCATTCATCGCAGTAGATATGCTTGTCATAAGTTCATCAACAGTGTCAAGTCCATCAATACCAACCTCGATTTCGTCCCATACAACATCTGCCGTATGGAAAAATGAACACTGCGATCCTTTTTTCGTAAGTTCAATAAGGTATGCACCCTTCTCGCCTGTTTCCTTACGATGACGACCTTGTATGTTCCCTGGATAAATAATGTATGGTTCTTCTGATAAAATTTCACGTTTATGTATATGGCCAAGAGCCCAATAATCAAACTGTTTTTCTTTCAACTCACGAATTTGAAACGGTGCATAGCGATTATGCTCTGCATCTCCTTCCACACTTCCGTGAAGCATACCAATATGAAAAGGCGCATCACTCATTTTCGTATACTGCGCTGTCATATTATCCGTTACCGCTTGCTGCAAATAACTAAAACCATAAATAGAAGCTAATAGCTCACCATTTTTATAAAATGATTTCTCTTCTACATAAGGCTCAGTAAATACATGAACATTTTCCGAAAACTCAATTGCTGCCCAGCTTCCCCCTAAATGATCATGGTTACCGTGAATAATAAAAACAGGGATATCGTATTGCGAAAGTCTCTTCATTTGCTCACGCACAAACACTTGCGCCCTCAAACTTCTCGTCTCCGCATCATACAAATCCCCAGCTAGTAATACGAAATCAACGCGCTCTTGAATCGCTTTATCAACAATACGCTCAAATGATTCAAACGTACTTTGCTTCATTCTCTCCCACACAGACTGCGTAACATTCATCTCCATCCCTTTAAACGGACTATCCAAATGCAAATCAGCCGCATGTATAAACCTTACTTGTTTCACAAATAACGATCCTTTCTATCTTTCAAAAGTTTCATTTTATCAAAATTTAAATCGCTGAAAACTAATAATTATCGAGAATAAAAATATTCTCGATAATTAAAGTTTCATTCTATTTTACCACGCAATGTCATATATTTCTTTGCATATTGTAGCATTTTATGTCAAAATAATTATAAGATTCTGATTTTAAATATTGGAGGGAATTTTCATGGGAGTATACGTTCTAACAGTCTTTGAAAAAGATGGTTCAAAAGCATTAGACGAATCATTCGAGGCGGCAACTGAAAAAGAAGCAAAAGTAAAAGGTGAATCTATCTTACAAGAAAAAGGATTGTATGAAAAAACACATCGCTGTACATCTACTGCAGGTAAGCTCGTTTTATTCCAGCGCTAAAAAAAGAAGCGTCATCCGCTTCTTTTTCACTCTACTATATCTTCGTCACACCACGTAAACACCACATCTAGAATACGATTACCGATACGTACGCGTTTATTCCATTTACCTGTTTGGATCTGATGTTGCAATTCTGCTTTCATCTTTTCCGTCCAGTCGTGAATCGTTTCACTACCGTCGTACGGATATACGCTCGGAAACTCTTTCTGCAGTAGATGCAAGCTCTCTGCATCAAAATGAAAATGGAAGAAGTAGTTTGCTGTAAGCGATGGTTCTTGCAATCGTAAAAAATGATCATCAATTTGCTTTCTATTTCGATAGAAAGTAAAGATATTCACTTTACCGCTAGTAATTTGGTCAATTTGAATTTCGTGCTTCTCTATAATCACGTCTTCTCCACCTCGTTGTATACTATCTTTAGTATATATGTCTTTTGCAACAAAGTTAACCATTTTCGCGCGAAATTCATTTCCTTCATTATATTACCTGTACCTCCATATGCAATCAGAATAAATAAAACAAAGTTGAAGGGGAGCGATCACATGTATTTCGGAAGCAAAGGTTGGTATGTAAAAGAACTTAAAAAATTAGGTATCCGTACTTATGAAGGTAAAAAACTAGAATCGTATCGTACGCATGTGTTGTCTAGTTTACTTGAGAGAATGAAGAGAGCTTCGGCTTAATAGAATAGCAAGAAGTAAACCTGAATATTAGTAAATGATAAAAAACACCTCCTAAATTCGCATACTAAGTATGCAAATTAAATGGAGGTGTTTTTATCAGTCTCACTTTTTCAGGGGCGCTTCAGTTTTCATAAAATATTTTTTGTTTCCGTTGAAACGGATAAGTTTTAATCTCAGCTGTATCTAAATTTTCATTGAATAAATGAATAGCTATAATTTGTCTACAATCGTAAGTATGGTAATAATATGTTCCAGATTCCATACACATTGCACTCGTATAGATGGTATTATCTAATGTTCCGTCTTCTGTTATTACTGCCCCTTTAGGAACCTCACAATTTGATAAGATATGAAAAATAGCCGATATCCCCTCTTCTTCGTTCTCTATACCTTGAATGTTTTGTTTGCCATATGCTGCCCGTACAAATCTTGATGGCGGGGTAAAATCTCCAGGAAGTCCCATCGTTCCTGAACCTTGGCCAAAAGCACTTAATGGTACATCTCCCCACTCCGTTGGCGCAAATGGCTGCGATTTAAGTCCAATATATTGTCTTAAATTTTGTAAATGCCAATTAAACTCCGGACTATTAGTCATCACTCCTAATGGATTGTCATACATTTTTAGTCCATCAGTTGTCGGCTCAAGTACAATACAATCTCCCCATTTATCTGCTAAAATCCAATGTAGCGGTGGGGTAATTCCTAAAACTGGTAATGGTATATCTATAAGGGAAATGTTATCAACAGATTTTTTTAACTCTTCAACAGAATTAAATTGCGTGAGGCTCCAAGCCACAAAATCAAATGGCGCTAAATTCGTTTTATGGTTATCTATACTGTTACTATAAGTAGCGAATCCCGGGAAATAGAGAGTGGCACACGTCATACCAGCTTCATTTACTCCGTCCGCCATAATGACCCTTCCTTCATGATTAATTCCCATTCCGACAACAGCCTTTTTCGCTCGGATAGTTTCACCAGTTATATTGTTCCACTGATAACGCCGAGGAATGATTATTACTTCCTGATTCATATCTAATGTGAAATCCATTGTTCTCGCAAAAAGATGTTGGAAATTTTTAGTTTGTAACGTCAAACTAGTACACATGAAGAAATCCCCCCATTTTATAGTTATATACACATTTTATAAAATTCTGATAAATACGTAAATTAAAAACCCTATTTATCACTAACAAAGTAACCACCCAAACTAAAAATGCTATAATAAACCCAATCAAACTAAGGGGGCAAATTACTTTGCTTGGAACATGCATTCAATTTCATAAGTTTGGCAATCCAAAAGACGTATTACAAGTTGAATATAAAAATATAGAACCACTGAAAGATAATGAAGTTTTCGTCCGTATGCTAGTTAGACCGATTAATCCATCTGACTTAATTCCCATCACAGGAGCATACGCTCATAGAATTCCTTTACCTAACATACCTGGCTATGAAGGTGTTGGTATTGTAGAAAATGTTGGCGCTTTTGTTTCTCGAGAGCTTATCGGTAAACGAGTGTTACCTTTACGCGGGGAAGGTACTTGGCAAGAATATGTGAAGACATCAGCTGATTTTGTAGTCCCTATTCCTGATTCCATTGATGATTTCACAGCGGCACAAATGTATATTAATCCCCTTACGGCGTGGGTTACTTGTACAGAAACGTTAAACTTACAGCGTAATGACGTTTTATTAGTGAATGCTTGTGGGTCCGCTATTGGACATCTATTTGCGCAGTTATCCCAAATTTTAAATTTCCGATTAATTGCCGTTACAAGAAATAATAAGCATACAGAAGAATTACTGCGCCTTGGTGCTGCATATGTAATTGATACTTCCACTGCCCCGCTTTATGAAACTGTTATGGAATTAACAAACGGGATTGGTGCGGATGCTGCGATTGATTCTATCGGAGGACCGGATGGAAATGAATTAGCTTTTTCCTTACGTCCAAACGGGCATTTTTTAACGATCGGTCTTCTATCAGGAATACAAGTGAACTGGGCCGAGATTGTCACAAAAGCAAAAGTACACGCAAACATATTTCATTTACGACATTGGAATAAAAATGTGTCAGCATATAAATGGCAGGAGACGTTTCGTCACTTAATTCGTCTAGTAGAAAATGAGCAATTACGTTTTATGAAAGTCCATTCTACATATGACTTAGCGGATGTGAAAACGGCGGTTGATGTTGTGCAATCTGCGGAGAAAACGAAAGGGAAAGTTTTTTTGACGGGTTACTGACTACAATTGAAGGAGTCTTTTTGATTGGCCATTTAAATAGACTAGATAGTACGTTTAGGAACACCTAATTGTAAGTATCTGGTATAATCCTATTAAAAGGTGAAAGGAGATTTTCACATGTGGCTAATCACGGCAATCGCGCCTGTTGTAATAGTTGGTGGAATTGTAGTATTTGTAATTAAAAGATTGGAACATAAATATAAGAACGGAAAATTAGGTAAGAAAAAATCTCAAAAAGCTCAACTGTTATTAGATAGTTTCATACCTATGGGAATGCTTGTCGGCTGTATGATTGGTTTGATTTCCGGTATGTTTTCCCCAGATTTCTCACTGTTTTCCATTATTTTAGGGTCTGGAATAGGCTATTTATTTGGTTATTTCGCCTATGAAATTTATAGCAAGACAGGCAACAATTTTTCATAATCCAAAAAGAATAAGCGGAACAGTACATAATCGTCATATAAAATATGTACTGTCCTTTATTGTTGCATCAACATTATCACCTTACCTTACACATCCTATACACCTTTTTTATTGACTTTCCTCTCCTCCCTCTTTTGTATATCCACTTTTTTATTTTCATTGGATCTATACCCATAGTAAAGTAGAGCACATGTAATAACTGAACCTACAATATATCCTAAAAAACACCCTAACCAAAACATAATGTAACCGCCTCTATTCATTATAAATTTTATGTAATACAACCC
>NZ_WEII01000260.1:0-1162 GCF_009183805.1 Bacillus sp. B2-WWTP-C-10-Post-4
CATTAAAGTTAAGCCAAGCACAGATATCTGATAACGAATAAGTAGTGAGGGTTAATAATTTCTTTGCTTCTTCCACTCGTTCCCTTTGAATATATTCACTTAAAGTAATTCCCATTTCTTTTTTAAATAGTTTAGACAGATAAGTAGGCGTAATTTCTAAATGATTAGCAAGTTCATTCAGAGATATTCCATCGTAAACATTTTTATTAATATGTTTTATACATGTAGTAACCGCGTAAGAATACTTTTTTGCATTGTATTCTTTCACACGATCTGCAAAGGTACGTAAAGCGTCCCCTGATAATCGCTTTACAGATTCTACATTATCTAATTGTTCTAGGGTTTGTATATATAAAATACTATGGGCAAAAGCAATATCTGGTGGCAGATTTCCTTCTATTGCATATCGAGTGGCTAAGGTAATCGCAATAATTCCAAGGTTTTTTTGATTCCTGAGCGGATCCTCTACTAGCATAAGTTCAACATCTTCTTGCGAAACCGCATACATATACTGTATTAACTTTTTTTTATTTCCTTCTTTGATAGTCGAAAAGAAATCATTTACTAATGCCATATTGTGCGTTTTAGGTTTGTTTTGTCGACGTTTTAAAATATATAAATCAGGTTTCACATTTTTATTAGGAGTTTCCTCTAGTACTTTATTTTTTTCCAAGACAATATCTACATCTAACTTTTCATTGAAAATCATGTAATGTAATAAAATTCCCATATCAATTAATGTAGTTTTTTTAATCTCAGATAAACACTGATAATAGGCAAGTCTTTCTTGAATGTTATCATTTGATTTAAATTCTTTCTGAAATTTTATGATCATATCATCTGAATCTTTTGAATGTATAGTAGGACCGATTATAATAGTCCCTTTAATATCATCATGATTTTCTATATGAATTAGAACAAAATTTTCAAGATAGTTGTTGCTTCGAAAAAGTGGCAAGTTACAGGGATCGTTTTCTTGATAAATATCACTAAGATGTTCTTCTTTTGAAGAATAAAAAGGACTACAAACATTATCAGATGTAGAATGATATAAAATTTTTCTGTCTGCAGATAAAATATGTACAGGGGCATTAAATGCTTTATGTGCAAGATCACACAAGTGTTGTATATCGATAGAAGTATTCATTACATTCTCCTTTAT
>NZ_WEII01000261.1:0-1149 GCF_009183805.1 Bacillus sp. B2-WWTP-C-10-Post-4
CGTTGGACCTGTCGGGCCTGTTATTCCAGTTGCTCCCGTTGGGCCTGTCGGACCTGTTGCTCCACTTGCTCCCGTTGGTAGAGTAAATGAGGAAATCGGTGGCAATGTCGGTCCTATTAAACTCGAATCCAGTGAACTAGCAGATAGATTTTTAGAGTTTAATCCTTCCCATTTCTTTTTCCTCTCCATATATCTCACTCCAAATTAAAATCATTTCTAAAATAAGAAAATATTAATTGTACAAAATATGATATATACAAGATGTACTATTCCAAATAAGGTGTTTTAAATAAAAATATTGCTTCAAATATACAAAATCATTTTATAAAATTAACTTTTGTAAAAAAACAACTAATATATTAAATAATCAATTCAGTTTATATATGGTAAAATATATCCATCGCTGATATGTCCAACTATGTAATTTTCATAGCAGCAAAATTACAACTAGACTTTATACAACATGATTCAAAACAAATGAAGGAGTGTTTTAAGTGAAAGGACATATACGAAAAAGAGGAAATAAATATTGCATCATTATTGATATCGGTCCTGATCCAGAGACAGTAAAAAGAAGATAAAAGTGGTTTACTGGTTATAAGACAAAAAAGAAGACGAAAAAAATTACGGAGTTAAATAAAGGGACTTTTGTGGAGCCGTCTAAGCTTGCTTTAAAAGACTATCTGGTTCAGTGGTTAGAAATTAAAATGAAACGTATAGAAAAGAATATCTACGTTTCTTATAGTAGCAACATGCCCCACCATGTTATAACTAACATAGGAATGATTGCACTTCAGAAATTAAATGTTATGCACATTCAAGAATAGTATAAATCAGCACTAGATAATGGTATTTTAAATAATTCCATACTCCTATTGCATTGGATAATAAAAGCAGCTTTAAATCTAGCAGTTAAATAAAATATTATTTCTAGAAATACCGCGAAAACAAGTGAATTTTATTAACAAGTTTCGTGCAGCTTAACACATGTTATCATGTATAATACATATGAAAAGGAAATTCAGAATAACGAGGCAAATATTATGGACTTTGTTTATATTAATCAAAACGTATTAAATAATCTTCTATACATTTTATGTAGTATATTTGTTTTTTATTTCATATATGATAGCCGGCACTATTTAAAGA
>NZ_WEII01000262.1:0-1133 GCF_009183805.1 Bacillus sp. B2-WWTP-C-10-Post-4
CCTGTAAAGAAAGTTTTTTTATTTTAAAGCGTTAATAGCTGTGGATAAATATCTATATTTTATATATTATTGGAGGGATTTAAATGACTTTTTCACAATCGTTACGTAAAGAAGTAGATTCAATTTGGAAAGCGAGTTTTAACCATCCTTTTGTAAAAAAACTTGGTGAAGGAACGTTAGATTTAGCTAGTTTTCGCTATTATGTTCTTCAAGATTCATATTATTTGAGTCATTTTGCTAGAGTACAAACATTAGGAGCTGCAAAAGCTCTTGAATTAGAAACGACAGCTCGTATGGCACACCATGCCCAAAATACATATGAGGCGGAATTATCATTACATGAGAATTTTGCTAAAAAGCTAGGGATAACAAAAGAAGAAAAAGATAATTTTATTCCTGCGCCAACTGCATATGCGTATACTTCACATATGTATCGTGCTGCGTATGAAGGACATTTAGGAGATATTATTGCAGCAATCTTACCTTGCTATTGGTTGTATTATGAAATTGGCGAACGCTTAAAAGAGTGCCAGCCGGAAGAGCAAATTTATAACGAATGGATTTCTGCTTATGGATCTGATTGGTTCCGTACGCTAGTTGAAGAGCAAATTACACGTTTAGATACTATCGCTGAAAAAGTAACAGAGACAGACCGCAAGCGTATGAAACAGCATTTTATTATTAGCAGTCAATATGAATATTCATTTTGGGAAATGGCTTATACATTAGAAAAGTGGCCAGTGGATACAGACGTAAAAGACGTAATTGGATAAAGAATAGAAGTAATGTTATAGATAGGTATGGATCATACCTATCTATATATTTTTTCTTGTCAAATTTGCGTAAAGTCATTAGTGCTACGGATATGGCGAAATAGAATATCGATAATTTAGCTCATTTACTTGTCTACGCATTAACTGGATAAACTTCTGTCACATTTATTTTACAATCAAAGAACGTAAATGTTGGTGGTATGAAGTTAAATAAGAAAAGAAACCCGAGCTGTTAGCTGTAACGGAGTTGTTTTTTCTTTGCAGGAGTTTCTAAATTATCATGGAGTGTTGTTAATACGATATGCAAATATGCATATCGTATTTTTTCGAGTTCTTTATGTGTTAAAATTAGATATATGG
>NZ_WEII01000263.1:0-1122 GCF_009183805.1 Bacillus sp. B2-WWTP-C-10-Post-4
TTTTAATAGTTATTCCAATATTGAGGAATATGTCCATTTATTTAATAAAGTAGCGTATCTCATTGAAGATAGTTTGTTAAAACGCTCATTGTTACAAGTTACTTATATGATTAAATATAAACCAGTATTAAACAAAGAAGTACAAAAAGAATTCCCAGAGTTGTATACTCAATACATTAAGCAGACAAATAAAAAATCTATGTTGTTAGAAATTGATGAAGCTAAAGAAAAAGGGGATGAGTTAAAGAATAAATTAGTAAAATTAGTGGGTGGAAAAACTATGTTCTATGACATAATTTCTCTGTTAAACAATGGATATAACTATCATGTCCTCGCAAAAGTATTGAACATAGAACTTCAAACTTTAATTATAATAAAAGAACACCGAAATAAATTCCCGATACCACATAATTATAAAAGGACAATAAAACATCAAGATATAATGTATGCTTTATCTGGAAAAAAGAATTTAAGTACTTCAAGGTTAAACACTTAACTTTAAAATAGTAAATTCGTTGCTTTTGTAGCTTTTATTGTTATATTGAAATGCAATGTACATTTGTTTTTCAAATTTAATTGGTGGAATAAGGGGAAGGAAAGGGTTTCTATAAAAATACTGGAATAAATTAGGTTACTCATGCATAAATAGCATAATTAGGTACATGTTATTTATAAATATTCAAAGATGCGAAAGTAATACAAATGAAATTCTTATTTCTGCTACTACAAGTACTATTGAGCAAATGAAGTATAAAATTGCTTTTGAACTAGGAGTCACACTGGGACCTGATACATCACATCATCTGCAAATGGTTCGGATCGGTGGAGAGATTACAAAACGCTTAGTTCGAATGGCTGAAAAACAGTTAACAGGTCAATACAGAGTACACTAAGAAAATAATCCGTATATATGGATTATTTTTCCTTTAATTTACAAAAAAATAAATTTCGAAATTGAAAAAACCTCTCAGATTCCTTTGTAATAAACTTTTTTAGTTGTGTTAATGACATAGGTATCAAAAGATAATCAACCAGATACGAACGATGTGCGAGCCCTTAAAAGAGTTTTGGTGTTATTTGTAATTTTAATTTCATAATACTTAAGCCGATATAATAAAATGT
>NZ_WEII01000264.1:0-1068 GCF_009183805.1 Bacillus sp. B2-WWTP-C-10-Post-4
CCTGTGAACTTATCAGGATGTTTCTTCCACTGTTCCAACGCTTTAAAAAAGCTCTTCATTTCTGTAAATAAGGCTCTACGAATCGCTTGAACAGAGTTTGATTGAACGCCCGAGTAGTTCATATCAGCCTGCATGGCATTGTCCACTTCTTTTACAGTAGCCATTTTATTATCGTTCAAATAACTTTGTTTTATCGTGTACAACCCAACATTTCGCAGTGCTTTTGAACTATGCGCCATGCGCTGAAGTAAACGAAATTCTTTTGCAGTAAGGCAAGCTCGTCCGATATTCTGTTTCTGCGTGAACCGTTGCATGGTTTCTCTTTTCTTTTGTTTCCGTAATACTTTCACTGCCTTCTTTCTAGCCATTGTTTTCACCACCTTTCTTAGAAAGTTCATTAAGCGTATTCATTACTTTTGGCTTAAGTAGCTGAATGATAATCATTATCTAATTTCGTTGCCTTACAATCTATTCCCTTATTATCTACATAATATCGTAGGACAAAAAGAAACAAACATTCGCCCTCAAAAATTGTTATGAACGAAACAAAAGCGTTCAGCCTACCTGCTGACGGCAATTCATCTCCACCTGAATTGTTAGGTTTCACCCGTAACACAAATCAGATGGAGTCTTCTTGCCGGAAGAGATAAAAGATGCTTTTCAAAATAACGAACATAAAAGCACGATCCAATCTATTGCGGAACAAGTTCGTGAGCAAGCTGGTGCAGATTATGTAATTATAGAAGATCGTTATGGGGTTATGTATTCCCATTCTAATTCTGAGTTGATTGGAACAAAGAGTAACAACCCGTATAACTATGAGGCACTCACTTTTGGAGGGTACTATACGCTTGAAGGAAATGGTGTAAGTGGTCCAGCCTTAATGGCAAAGGCACCTATTATTGTTCATAACGAAGACTACGATCAAGTAGTAGGCGTTGTAACAGTAGAGTTTTCAATAAAAGGTATCGAATCTAACATATTAAGCAGAACGAAAGAAATTATCCTCTTTTCCTTAGGTGTATTACTAGCTGGAATCATTGGTGGCATTCTTTTAGCACGTAGTAT
>NZ_WEII01000265.1:0-1025 GCF_009183805.1 Bacillus sp. B2-WWTP-C-10-Post-4
ATATCAAATTAGTACAATTCACAACAAAATATTACTATATCTTTTTTATAAAAATCATATATTATTTAATTGTAGTTAGCATCTAAATATCAGAGTAGATACGTAAAGGAAATACACTAAGTTCTTTTCTTAATTCTACAAAATATAATTATTGAATTTGAGAAAACAGTGAAGTACTTCAAAATACAGTGGTAGTCAATGCGAGGACCAAGCTGGAAAAAGATTTAAAATAAAGCGAAAGTAACAGGAGATACTGTACCACCGCAAGAAACAACAGTCAAAGTTCCAATTCATTCATTTATACAAATTGAATTCAAAAAATAAATACTGCTAATTTAAATGTGAAACTGAAAAACTATTTTGCTCCAAATTTTAGAAAAAGATAATAAAGAAGTTGTGAAATTGGAAACAGATGAAAGCGATACGGCTATTTTTGAAGCACTATGCTTTGAAAAGTACAAGGTGGAGGAAATTCAAGTACTCAATTAAATATTTAATTGAGAGAAAGGTCTTTTCATCAACTAAAAATAAAAAACGAATGGAATATTCAAAAACATGACACTATATTACTGGTCGTAACAATAGTTTTACTTTCCACAAAAGAGGAAAAATATATAGACTTTACAAATACTAAGAATAGCAAACTAGATAGTTTTATTACCGCATCACATAAAGTGAAACTTTAATCAGTGGGGGTTTTGTTCATCCCCACTGATTATTAGCTCACACCAATCGGGCTTTTACGGGCAGCCCGCCCCCCACCTAACTTCTTTGCTTTCGCTGAATTTTGAGGTGGAGGTCTTACTGCCCGGCAAATAGCGGGATAAACTTATTATCAATTTCCAAATACAATAGTTGTTAATCAACAAAAAAACTTCAATAATTAAGGTGCACAGTAAATTGACCTCAAAACAGTAATTACTACAATATCAGTTTTTACTTATTCTATAAAAAAGAAATATCACTTAATAATTATTACTTTATATCAATTTAGACATAAAACATTTTATTATATCGGCTTAAGT
>NZ_WEII01000266.1:0-926 GCF_009183805.1 Bacillus sp. B2-WWTP-C-10-Post-4
TGAAAGATGATCAGGTTGATAGGTTCGAGGTGGAAGCATGGTGACATGTGGAGCTGACGAATACTAATAGATCGAGGACTTAACCATATAATATGTAGCGATGTTATCTAGTTTTGAAGGAATATGCATTAAAATTTCTTCTTGACATTTCGAAAGAAATGTTTATAATGATAAAAGTCTGGTAATGATGGCAGAGAGGTCACACCCGTTCCCATACCGAACACGGAAGTTAAGCTCTCTAGCGCCGATGGTAGTTGGGACCTTGTCCCTGTGAGAGTAGGACGTTGCCAGGCTAATATTATTCCGCAGTAGCTCAGTGGTAGAGCTATCGGCTGTTAACCGATCGGTCGTAGGTTCGAGTCCTACCTGCGGAGCCATTATGCTTCCATAGCTCAGCTGGTAGAGCACTTCCATGGTAAGGAAGAGGTCACCGGTTCAAGCCCGGTTGGAAGCTTGGGAATAGGTTTAAAACTTTTTTGGCCCGTTGGTCAAGTGGTTAAGACACCGCCCTTTCACGGCGGTAACACGGGTTCGAATCCCGTACGGGTCACCACTTTTGGAGGATTAGCTCAGCTGGGAGAGCACCTGCCTTACAAGCAGGGGGTCGGCGGTTCGATCCCGTCATCCTCCACCATATATATTTAAAATGTCGGAGGGGTAGCGAAGTGGCTAAACGCGGCGGACTGTAAATCCGCTCCTTCGGGTTCGGCAGTTCGAATCTGCCCCCCTCCACCATTTTCTTTAAAATAACCTGAGAGGGTTTATTTTTTTGAAAAGATAACCATACTAGTAAATATTAATGGGCTATAGCCAAGCGGTAAGGCAACGGACTTTGACTCCGTCATGCGCTGGTTCGAATCCAGCTAGCCCAGCCATTTACGAGCCATTAGCTCAGTTGGTAGAGCATCTGACTTTTAATCAGAGGG